>CANTHI010000346.1 GCA_947653505.1 uncultured Eubacterium sp. | reverse complement strand
TCAAAGATTACGGGGATGAACATGTAAAAAGCGATGAAATGTCAGATGTAAAGCATAACATTTCTATATAAAATGTTATGTTTTTGAAAGGTAGTTTTATTCTGCAGATAAAGTATTCTGGGTCAGGATATCACCGGGTCAGCAGACAGGATACAAAATGGAGGTAGTTTATGAAGGAATTGGATTACAGCAAAATGGGAATGCGAATCCGTCAGGTCAGGAAGGTGAAAGGCTGGTCTCAGGATGAGCTTGCAAAAAGATGCGGTATCAGCATGTCTTTTTTAGGCCATATTGAACGGGGGACAAGGATTATGAGTCTGGAGACTTTTGTCAGCATTTGTGAGGCATTGGATACCGGTGCGGATGAACTTCTCTGGGGCATGGCCAATCCGTCGGATGTGGTGCTGGATATGTGGGATCCGGCAGATAAGAAGCAGGGCAGAAAAGCAGAGGACAGTTATTCGATGTATGTCAGGATCATGAAATCAGTAGCTGAGATTATGAATGAAGCATGACGGTAAGATTGCAGAAAAAAGAAAAGTACTGATGGCAGCGTCTGTGGCATCTATGATCGACCAGTTTAATCTGCCAAATCTCTGGCTGATGCAGGAGCTGGGCTATGAAGTGCATGTGGCATGTAATTTTAAAGAAGGAAATACGTGCAGCGCCAGGCAGGTTCAAAGACTCCTGCATGTATTACGGGAAAGACAGATCCAGTTTCACCAGTGGGATTGTCCCAGAAGCCCCTGGCCAGTGAAGACATGCATCCGGGCTTACAGGCAGTTACGGATGATCTTACAGACATATCCGTTCGCATGGATGCACTGCCATTCTCCGGTCGGAGGCGCTCTGGCGAGAGCCGCGGCACATCAGGCCGGGATTCCGGTTATTTATACAGCACATGGTTTTCATTTTTACAAGGGTGCGCCTTTGAAAAACTGGCTGCTGTATTATCCGGTGGAAAAAGCGCTGGCTTATGATACAGATGTGCTGATCACGGTCAACCAGGAGGATCAGCGGCTTGCGGACCGCAGGCTGCGGGCAGGACAGATTTTCCGGATTCCGGGCGTGGGGATTGATACAGAACGGTTTCAATATCCGGGGAAGGCGGGCCGCAGGGAGTTCTGCAGGCTGTATCAGATACCGGAAGATGCGGTAATACTGCTGTCGGTAGGTGAATTAAATGAAGGAAAGAATCACCGGATGGTGATTGCCGCATTGGCGGATCTGCCAGATTACAATTTGTATTATATGATCTGCGGACAGGGAGACTTGCGGGAAGAACTGTGGCGGTACGCGGATAAAATGGGGGTAGGAACGCGTATCCGGATGCCCGGATTTTTGGATAACCTGACATGGGTTTATCAGAGCGCCGATATTTTTGTGTTTCCGTCCGTGCGGGAAGGGATGCCCGCGGCTCTGATCGAAGCGATGGCGGCAGGACTACCATGTGTCGTGTCTGATATCCGGGGCTGCAGGGAACTGATCTGTGAAGAAGCGTCTGATATCCGGGGCTGCAGGGAATGGAGCTGTGAAGAAGCGGATCGTACAGGACTGTCTGCGAAGCGGTCCCCGGGTGGATTTCTGTTTTCCCTCCGGCGGCCAGAGCAGCTTACAGCGGCGCTGAAAATACTGGCGGATCATGAGATGTTCAGGCAGAAGTGCGGAACGTATAACCAGCATAAGGCCAGACAGTATGACCAAAGCATCGTACAGGAGAAAATGAGAACAATTTATACAGAAATGGGATCAAAAGCAGAACATGAAAAGTGCAGAAAATCACACATACTATAATAAAAAGAAACAATATAACCGCATTGGCAGACACAGACGAAAAACCAGCTTCGCGCAGGGGTGCATATTTACCGTGATATTGTATTTTCTGCTGGCAGGGCTGCTGTATTTTGCGGCAGGCTCGCAGCTCTATGAACGGAATGCGCGTGACAGGATCCTAAGCATGCCCAGAGAGTATGCGTCTGGGGAATTAACGTCCGGATATGTGCTCCGGCAGACATTCCGGTGTGATATGGATACGATGGAAAGCTTTCAGATTTATATCGCTGCGTTCCAGAGGGAGAACCGGGGGCATCTGATCATCCGCCTGTATGATGATACTGCCGGACAGATGCTGTATGAAGACAGTATAGACATGTTCCAGACGGTGGAAGGACAGGCGGTCAGAAGCGCTTTTCCAAAACGGTTTGAGAACATGCGCGGTCACAGGATGGCGATCGAACTCGGCTCAGAAGACGGGGTGTCTGGAAGCGCGGCCGGGGTCTGGTTTCATTCGTCTGCACAGGGAATACAGGAGATGCAGATGTATATCAATGGGGAGGCTGTGCCGGGCGTCCTGTGCTTTGATACGTACGGGACGGATTTTGTCTGGACCGGTCCGCATTACTGGCAGATTGTCATACCTGTTGGAATGGTGCTGCTGGCATACTGCCTGTATCTGATCCGCCAGTACCGTCTTGGCAGGAAAAATCTGGTGGTTACGGCAGTCATGCTGCTGGATAAATACCGCTTTCTGATCCGGCAGCTGACAGCCAGGGATTTTAAGATCAAATATAAACGTTCTGTGCTGGGGGCTTTGTGGAGCTTTGTGAATCCGCTGCTGATGATGTCCGTCCAATATTTTGTGTTCTCTACGATATTTAAAGCGGATATTGAAAATTATCCGGTATATCTGCTGGCGGGAATTGTATTGTTCAATTTTTTTAGCGAATCGACGAACATCAGTCTGTATGCCATTACCGGGAATGCCGGGCTGATCACAAAAGTATATGTGCCCAAATATATCTATCCGGTATCCAAAGTAGTCTCAACAGGCGTAAACCTGATGATATCGTTGCTGCCACTGCTGTTTATGTGTCTGGCGACGGGAGTGCCGGTGACGAAAGCATGGCTTTTGATCCCGTTTGACCTTGCATGCCTGCTGGTGTTTTGCATCGGATGGGGATTTATTTTATCAGCGGTAATGGTCTTTTTCCGGGATATGCAGTTTATCTGGAGTGTCTTTAGTATGGTACTTACTTATGCGACGCCGATTTTTTATCCGGAGTCCATTCTCCCTGAGCATTTGAAAGGCGTACTGGCAGCCAATCCAATGTATCATATGATACAGTTTTTCCGCAAGATCATACTGGAGGGGATTTCGCCGGAGCCTCGCGAATATCTGATCTGCGCGCTTTTTTCAATCGCGTTTTGCGCTATAGGGACTTTGGTGTTTAAAAAGTCGCAGGACAGGTTCATATTTTATATTTAGGAGCAATGAGATGAAACAGGCAAAAAAACAGCCGCAGAAACGGACGATGATATCCGTTGACCATGTATCCGTCCGGTTCCGTATGGCGAGCGACCGTGTCAGTACGCTAAAGGAATTTGTGATCCGTTCGGTGACGAAACAAATCAGCTATACGGAATTTTGGGCGCTGCGGGATGTGACTTTTGAGATAAAAAAAGGAGACGTGCTCGGAATCATAGGGAGAAACGGCGCGGGCAAAAGTACGCTGTTAAAAGTTATTTCCGGAATTATGAAGCCGACGGCTGGTACGACCGTTAACCACGGCAATATTGTCCCGATGCTGGAGCTGGGCTCCGGCTTTGATTTTGACCTGTCCGGACGGGAGAACATCTTTCTCAATGGAGCGATTCTGGGCTATTCCGAAGAATTTCTGCTGAAAAAATATGAAGAAATACTGGCTTTTTCAGAACTGGAACAGTTTATCGAAGTACCGCTGCGCAACTATTCTTCGGGAATGGTCATGCGGCTGGCTTTTGCCATTGCAACCGTAGTCAGTCCGGAAATACTGATTGTAGATGAGATACTTGCCGTCGGTGACGCACAGTTTCAGGAAAAGAGCCGCAAACGGATGCTGGAGATGATGAGCGGAGGTACGACAGTATTGTTTGTGTCACATGAGATGGAACAGATCCGCAGGATGTGCAACAAAGCAGTCTGGCTGGAGCATGGGAAAGTGGAGGCCTTTGGTCCCGCAAAAGAAATCTGCGACCAGTATGAGGACAGGATACCAGTATGAAGACAGAAAAAAATAAGAAGTTTGTATTATCGATTATAATCCCGGTGTACAATTCGCAGGCTTTTATACAAAGGTGTCTGGATTCGCTCGTGCTTTCCGAAGAACTGATGTCCCGCCTGGAGGTAGTCATCGTGGATGACGGTTCCAGCGATCATGGGGCAGAATACGCGGAAGCATACAGGCAGAAATATCCGCACAGCTTCCGTATCGTACACAAACCAAACGGGGGACATGGCTCGGCAGTCAACGAAGGCGTCCGCCACTGTACGGGCAGGTATCTGAAGGTACTGGATGCGGATGACTGGCTGCATACGGACAGTCTTGGAAAACTGCCCGGGATACTGGAAGGTGTGGACGCACAGGTGATCGCCTGCGGATATGACAGATACTGCATTCCGCAAAAAGAGACGGTGCGCGTATCCGCGGGACTGTCCGGGAAAAACCGGATCCGGTATCTGGATATGGAGCAGCTGATCCGGGAGTGGAGCCGCATCCGGCAGATATTCTGCCTGCATGGCCTGATTTATCAGACAGATTTTTATAAAAAGCTGTGTTACCAGCTGCCGGAGGGCGTCTTTTATGATGACGCGTTTTTCTTTACCGTTCCGTGCAGTCATGCGGACAGACTATGCATTCTGGACATGCAGCTGTATGTATACCGGACCGGGGATCCTTCCCAG
>CANTHI010000345.1 GCA_947653505.1 uncultured Eubacterium sp. | reverse complement strand
AGTTAAAGAAAAAGGGAAAAATCAGCTTTTCCAGAAGGATGACTTATGTATCCAGGCATGCGTACATATAGTGTGGAAGAAGCGCTTTGGCTTTCTCTGAAAATAAAATCTGACCAGGTGTCGGCAGCCATTTCGGATACTGCATATAATATACCGTATCATTCGTTACCGGCTTAAAGCTTTCTACTGTCCTTAAGCCATCGGTTCCCAGATTCAGACGTCCCGAATACGATGCAGCCGCAGCCTCGTCTTCGATCGTACGGACCAGTGTTGTAATATGATCGTAATACCATATTTCATCTGCCGTCGTATTTACATAATAGTCCGCGTCTGACAATTCCCATAAACGCTGCATGCATTCACCCGCTGTCAGTTTCTGCATGCCTTTTTTGTCAAAAATATCCATAGGATACAAAACAGCTTTTGCGGTAATTGTTTCAAGAAACCGGTAAAGCTCTCCGTAAACAGTCTGATCACATGCAATGCTGATGGAAATATTACGGTAATACTGATTTTCCACATTTTTTACTACCTGTCTTAACAGCTTACAGGCTTCTTTTATATCCCCTGTCGTAACTACATACGAGACAGTGACCTTTTTCATATCGTCTTTTGCAAATAAATCCCTTTTCACACTGAGGAACCGCCCGGCATGATTATTTACAATGGAATACAACTGCTTTTCCAGCGCAAAATGCCTTCTGAATATCTCCTGCGCCCTTTTCGCCAGCTTTAACGCATCCTTTTTATGGCTTATAATCCAGTCGTATTTCTCCATAATCTGACAAAACGTATCTTTCGGATCGTTCTTATTGTACACAATAAACAGAGCCGCATCTTTAAACCATTTCTGCATAAACGCATTCTCATCAGATATCATAACGGCGCCTGCCGCACATGCCTCAAATGCCCTGTTTGTAACGGCGCCTGCCCGCCTGTGGATATCCGAAGAAAGCACCAGGCATATACCGCATTCATGAATGACCTTTAATATGGAATACCCATCAAACGGAATCGAACCCCGGTAACAGGAATAACCTTTCCAGGGCTGGATTCCGCCCCATGTCTCAACCTTCTTCGGGCCATAAAAGCGTACCCTGCCAGTTGCATCCAGCAGTTTAAACAGGCCTTCATGCCGGTTCGTATGATGTACCACACTCTCCCAGTTCATGCCGCAGTAAAACATCCTTGGTTTTTTCAGTGCAGGTTCATACATGACGCTTTCCGGACAGGACGTAGTAAGCATCGATGCCCCTGAAAGATTTCTTGGTTTCCGGTACAGCATGGACTTCAGATGCTTTGTCATACCTCCCGAATCATAAATCAGATAATCATCGTACATCAGATAATGGTCTGTAACCTTCTCATAATAATAATCAAGATTCAACGGTATTTCCGGAGGATTCCACAATGCATGATAATAAAATGTATCTATGGACTTATGTGTTTCATACTGCAGGGAAATTGCAAAATCAATCTCTTCCGGTTCAATCCATCTGTCTGTTACATTCTGTCTGTCATCCAATACGCGTCCAAAATTATTCAGCAATACACATCCGATCCCCAAATTGTCCGCAGCCTTTCTAAGCCTTGCAACCAGCTCCATTTCAGCAGAAATATCTCCCGGCCAGGGACTGATAATTCCAACAGTGACCATCCCCTTTGCCCGCATAGGAAAATGCGTCTGGTCCGCCCCGACCCCCGGAAAATAGCATACCTGTGCTATTTTTTTCCTGTCATATTGGGATGCCTTCTCTGTTAAATACTCTATAGGGGCTAATGCCGCATTCAGGTCAGGCTCTGCCGGATATTTTTTTACTGCCGCTTCATAACAATCCGCAAAGTCCAAAACGCCTTCTAATATCTTTTTGCATATATCTATTCTTGCCTGCTCTTCCTTTTCAATCTTTTGGTAAACCGGAACAAACCCTTCTTCAGATCTTTTTATTTTCAGGATACCCGGATGCGGAGCGCTAAATGCCAGCTCCAGAATGCCGACCGCATAATTCAAAATATTTCCGATCGGGTAATCCTGATAAGGCCTGCCATTCTCAATTCCATAGGAATGAACCTGCAGTCCCTGCATATCGCACGGATGCGTCCCTACATAATAGCCTGTCAGATTATGTTCTAAATGTTCTATTTCACAAAGTTTGCAGACTCCTTTTAACATAGAACATTTCCATCCCAGATCGACAACCGCCGCCCTTCCTTCCAGCAAATGAATTTCCTGAAAATACGACAAAATATCTGCTCTTTCTTCTTTCCCATACGCAGCAATCTGATCCATATGCTGCAAAAGAAACTCTTCCAGCGCATGAATTTCATCCTGACCTACAATAATCCGGTCCAGGTTACGAAATCTGCTTTCATAGGAAAGCCTTAATTTCTCATTTTCTATGTACAGCCTGTCCCAAAAATTTCTGTAAGACAATCCTTTCATATGGATGCCAGTCGCATGGAATCTGAGATCTTCAAAATTCTGCATGCCCGCAAATAAAAACATTCTTCTGGAGCCTGCCATTTCATGTACTTCGAACTCCGGATATAATTTTTCAAACACCTTCTGAAATATATATCCATCCCTTAACATAAAATATGCTTTCTCTATCTTGTCTTTTTCAAACTGCTTTTTTAGCCATTTCACATATCCTAATGCTAAGATTCCTATATAATCAAATCCAAAATGATACCAGTAATCCTCATTCTGCGTCTGGCTGTATCTGCCTTTTTTTAAATCATTTTCTCTCACAATACCCTGCAAAACAGACACCGCGGGGCTTCTGTCCGCGTATTTATGCAGTACACTGAAATAAGCAGAATGCACAACATGGCTGTCCGAATATCTGATCTTTGTATAGTGATAAGCGTTCAGTCCCTTTTCCTCCGCTTTTTTGACGTCGGTATACGCATGATCCCCAATATGCAAAATATCTTCCGGCTTTTCCTGCGTATACCTGATCATTTCATCGTACAGCTCTCCTCCGGCCTTCGTCTTCATTTGTTCAGAAGAAAGAAACAGCTTTTCATAACCGGCAAAACCTGCTTTTTCCAGAATTTTTTCGATGATATTCTTTGGCAGATACATATCCGATGTGATCACAATTCTTTTCTTTTGCTCTTTCGCATATTCAAAAACCGGCCGGATCAGCGGATTTCCTTTACATGCTGATAATTCCAGCTCTATCTCCCGCTCCATCATATCCGCATATTTTACATCCAGTTTCCTGTATATCTCCTCTATACAAACCTCTGCTCTTTCCTTTTGTGCCGCTTGTGCCCTTGCTTTTTGCTCTGCTTCCATTCTGGCCTTTGCAAACCCCGTTCTGCCAGATGCGCTTTCCAAATGCAGAAATAAGTCTGTGGGCCTGCTGTATATACGAAATACAAGCGTATCGAAAATATCAAAAGATACCACCTTCACCGCATCTATTTTTGCTTTCAAGTCCATTTACGTTTGTACCTCCTCCTTCTCCTTATACATACCAGGCAGCCTGACTTTTACTTCCTGGTCCAAATCCATATTTTTCTCCTGTTTATCATAGATTTCCCTGCGTTCTATCCGGTAATTCTGATAGCTGTTCCTTTCGGCAGCGCTGCAGCCGTAGCACTCCCATATCACATTTTTTTCACTGTCAACCTCTGTCACAACACAGTGTTCCATATAATTTTTCTGATCAATCTCATTTTTCTGCCTGACATTAAATACCCCAATCCGGTTGCCGTTTTGCAGCTGGTCTGCGTCGCCTCTCCACATGGAAAACAGTTCCGGTCTTTCCTTTCCATATTCCCAAACCTGTCTGACGGTCATCTCCTTTTCATTGATCTGATATTGAACCATTCTGGAATAAAGCGGATGCTCCTCATCATCCCAATGATTGGCCTTATTTCTGCTGTATCCGTTATCAAACAGCAGAATATCCACTGTATCCGGATTTCCGTCTGTGTCAGGAAGAATTTCCATAGCATGCTGGTTATATGGATATTCAAAATCACTTCCCACCGGCTGCAAAATAAACTGCTTCCAATACGTGCCATAATCTGTTGCGTCACACAGCATCCACTTAATCTGTCCGTTCCTGTCATGTCTCAAAATCGTAGACTGTGTGTTTCCTGAAACAATAAAATCATCCTTGTATTCCAGCACTGCATTCATATGCAGCCAGTCTGCGTTCGAATATACAACACTTACATTTCTTGTTCTCTGCAATAGTTCCTTGTAATCCTGCTTATAAATAATTCTGCCTGTTTTTAAATCAATTTCTGCCAGAATATCATGTCTGATGCCTTTTGAATTTCCCGGGACAAGTATCGTCCCCTTGGAAGTGATTTGAATATCATGGTGCACTCCATACGGTGAATAATAAACAGATTGTATCCGCCCGCACAGATTGTATTCGTAAATCAATGCTTCCAGTTCAAAATCAGATGTTTGTTTTGACAGCCAGACAGAAGAGCTTGACAAATAATTTGCCGCTTCGGAATAAGTTTCTGTAAAATACCACCGTATATCTCCATGAATATCATACGCCATTTTTCTTCCTTTACATTCCAAAGCTGTATAACAAAAGTTCAGTCCAGGGGCACACAATTTTTCGGCTTTGATGTAGGTAATCAGCTTCACATTTTTAAAATCCTCCGCAAGTTCACACGTAATAATATCCACATAATTTTCCCGCACTTCCCCGGCTCTGTTTCTTTCTGAAATTTTTACATGATTTGTCTTTCC
>CANTHI010000344.1 GCA_947653505.1 uncultured Eubacterium sp. | reverse complement strand
CTCAATATGATGCTCGACATTGAGTTTGGACAATAAACATACCGTCTCCACATGCTGCGCTACTCTGTATATTCATCCGCACAGATTGGCGAAATTCTTGCGTTCAGTTCCCAGAGCCATTTTATCCGGTGTTTCAAAAAACTGGAAGGTATGACTCCGGGAGAATACCGCAGGATGCAGTTCCGCCAGAATATACTGGAAGCCGCCGGAAACCGGAAAGATCTGAAGGAAACCTGAATATTACCTTCCGCAGTGTGACTGCATGAACTGTTTGTAAATATCCTGATAACATGCATTGTCTTCTTTTATGAACAGACGGATTAAATTTGTTTTCATACATTGCAAAAAGATTGTCTTCAGTCTGGATGTCATTGTTTTCATGGGCTGTATTCCTCCTTGTTTGTAAAAATCCGCAGGGAGTAATTTACCAGAATCTGCCGGCCATATCTATCATTTTTATCAGATTTCCGGTACTTTTATCAGGTTATTCCGGGGATTTCAGGCACGCCGGATATGAAACTGTCATGAAAATATCAGAATCTCCGGAACGGAAACGTAACAGAAAATGCATACTCTTTATGATTTCCGGCAACGTCACGGAAATGGTACAGGAAAATCATCGTGCCCTGTACCCTGCCCTGTGTCAGGATTTTATGAAGTCCGTTCATCTGATTACAGTTTTAAACGAAAATATTCGTCTGCAGGCAGCAGACAGGATTTCCCTGATACTGGCGGATGTTACAAATAAATTAAGGGCTGGATAAATAACCCCCGTCTCTCCTGGTTTAACCGGGCAGACGGGGGTTGCAGTATGACAGGCATGCCATCCGTCTGTGGTAAGAGTATGCGATATGCGTAGTTACTGACAAACCCAAAAGCGGCTCCCAGAGGTTGCATTATGGGAGGGTGAAATCGCAGCCTGACGAACAGAAACCTGATATAAAGCGTACATTGCGGATAAGCTGGCTGTAAACAGCAAGGTCCGAAAAGTCGTGACCTGTGTGTAAATCGGGCAGGGATAGACCGCTGGCTTATCCCATGAAGTCTATCATCAGTCATAGTAACAGGAACCATGAGAAGACAGCAGAAACCGTAACAGGCAGAAATCCGAAACCGGGCTATTGCCAAAGGGCCGAAACAATGTAACCGTATAATCAGATGCACGATTCATGGAATGTCTGACAGCAGAAAGAGTGAAACATAAATAAGCAGATACTTACACCACTTAGGGTGAATCCATGAAAACGGAGAGGAGAAAATGCGCAGGACAATACCGAAACTTTCAAAAGATACTATCCAAAGACAGTATGAATACCGCCTGCAAAGAGTCTGCACCAATAAAGGAACAGTCAGATCAGACGATGTGACAGTAAAAGAACCAGACGGTTATATCAGAGAGAACCAGGAGGGTATCGGGAAGCAGACCAGACAAAGGAAATACCAGACGGCCTGCGAAGAGGGCAGGGAAACCAGGGACAGACGGAGGGGGAGAAAACCCGTAATTCCGACCGCAATGAACAGTGTAGTCCAACGAGGCGTCGTACAGGCGCAAGCCTCATGTTTATCCTGATTATTATAATGAGCGTTATGCCTGGAGGTTATACCGAATCGCTGTATGCCAGACAGTATGTACTGATTGATTAATTGCCTGTATACCTTATTGCTTTAATCATTATTCTGCAGTCAGATCTGTTTCAGCATATGATAATGTCCGTGGTATCCATGCATTTTTCAAGCCTGTTGATCAAGCCGGTACCATTGTAACGGAAAGTGGTGAAAAATAGATTCTGGTTTTGAAATATTTGTATTTTTCAGTCCGGTTTTTTGTATGATATTTTAACTACTATACATGTAATCTAATGCCATTGTATTTTGTTGTGAAAATATATTAATAAATGTAATATAACAATGTAATTAATTTTATATTAAATTATTATTTTAATAATTTAATATATTTATACATATAAAAATCGAAAAAAACTGGTAAACAGAGATATAATTCAAAGTATGGATGTAATTTTATTATTATAAAAGTACATATGTTCTATCAATCGAAATACGCATGAATTGTCAGATAATTTTAGCGCTTATCGTTGGAATCTTATGTTTATCTGCGTAAAATCAGCTTTTACAGCCATTGTGGATGAAAAAGATTATATTTATAGTTCTATTATGAACAGGACCCGTAAAATTCCATTTCCATTCTGAGGCGTCTATTTGACTCATAGAGCGATTTTACTATGTGCGATGTGTATTTATACAACAAACCGGTTAAAAGTTTTCTGTGGGCAAAATACGACGTCTGAGAGGTATCCTGGAGACACCTGTGGAGCAAAGATCTGCACAGGACCGGATTTTCATGTTTGCCCTGTTTTCCTGATTCTGTCAGAAATCCTGCGGGAACTGCCTGAATACAGGCTTTCACGAGTTGTGTTCTTCCGGTTTTGCTGTCTCTTTTCCTGACATGGACAAAAACAGGATCTGATTTGTCGTCAATTACAGTTCGATTACACCTGTAACCTTGCGCGCGCGTTTTTTAGAGAAATCTTTTTAAAACCTTTTTAAAACCTTTTTAGGGAGCCTGCGGGCCGCTACTGGTAAGGGCTCCGGCAACATTTGGTCACTGTTTTATTCATCTTTGGTCACTGTTTTATTCATCTTTGGTCACTGTTTTATTCATCTTTGGTCACTGTTTTATTCATATTAGTCACTCATGCATTGACAATAGTGATAAATTGAATTATATCATACTAGGAAAGGAATACTATAATGAATGACATAGTGAAGTATGATAATTATATGAATAGTTTAAGATTTTCCGGTTTTACTACATTCGACTACAATTTCCTTATGGCACTCTGTAATAAACTTATGGATAAAGATACGACTGAGATTACAATTTCGTTTGAGGAACTGCGTGAAAAAACCGGATACACACAGCATCCGGTAAAACAGTTTGTGTCCGATATTGTACGCATGAATGATAAGCTTATGAAAATGAACTGTGTGCTGGAAAAAGACGGAACAATTTTTCAGTTCGTTCTGTTTCCAACCTTTGCGACGGATATGGTTAACAGGAGACTGATTGTGTCCGTAAATGAAAAATTTAAGTTTATTCTTAACGATCTGACCAGGAATTTTACCCGTTTTGAGCTGAATGAATTTGTAAGACTTGGCAGCAGGTATTCCAAAAGCCTGTACCGGATTCTCAAACAGTTTAAAAGCACAGGAAGATATGATGTTTCCATGGACAGTTTCCGCAACAGAATGGACTGCCCAGTGTCTTATACGAACAAGCATGTAATGGACAAAATTATTAAGCCGTCATTGAAGGAACTGAGGGAAAAAAACTATTTTCAGAACCTGCGGTGCGAAACAAAATACGCAAATAAACCAGGAAGACCTGTTCTGGGATATACATTTACCTTTCTGCCTGAGAAGGCCTGCGATACAGATAATCCCGACGCAGAAACGCAGGTGGAAAATGCAGGAAACAGACAGCCTGCAGACTGGTATAAAAGTTTTCACCAGCGCACCTATGATTATGATTCCTTGGAAAAGGAGCTTCTGGGAAAGCCGGATCTGGACGAACCGGAAGCCGGAATATTTGAATTACTACAGGAATTAAAAAGAATGCATAAAAGCACCTGATAATATTGTCAGGTGCTTTTATCATGTAAGTGGGATCATAAGAATTTTATGTATTACAAAACAGATATCTGAGGACCCGCAACTAGTCCTGGCTGTTATTTTTACGCTGTTTTGCGGAACGGTTTTTTCTTTTTTCCGGTGTAAAAGTAAAGACATATCCTGTAACGGGCCTCCCCCGTTTTCTCGCATATTTTGTTTCACACTGCAGGTCCTGAAAATAGTTTCCGAGCTCCTGTAAAGATGGGCGGATAATCAGGTCCATAAGATACTTGTTGCTGTATGATACCGGACAACACATGATTTCCCTGAAATCAGTAACCGTCACCTCATATCTTCCCGTGGATCTGTATTGTTTTAACAGTCTGTACAGGTTTTTGGAATATTTACTTCCAAGACTTACAAATTCCCCCAGCTCAAAACGGGTAAAATTCTTTGTAATCTGGTTCAGGACAAACTTGAAATCCTCGTTTACGGATACTGTAAGCAGCTGCTCTTCCAGATCAATGTCAAATGTCGGAAAAAGAACAAACATAATGATTTTCGTTTCCGTTCTCATCCTGCATGTAATTTTCATGAGTTTTTCATTCATACGTTCCAGTTCCAAAGCAAATTGTTTAATCGAATTGGATTTTGTATAACCTGACATTTCCCTTAATTCCCTGAAAGAAAAAGACATTCTGTTTGTGTTCTGTTCTTTCATCTGGCTGCATAACGACATCAGAAAATTTAAATCTACCTGTGTAAAATTTGAGAATCTTAACCTGTTCATAAAATTGTCATATTTAATTACTTTATTCATTCAGACATCCTCCACACTTATATGTAAAAATTATATATCAGTTTAAGTCATTTTAAAATAGTAATACTGACTAAATAAAATAGTTTCTCTTCGTGTTTTTTTACGACTTAATACGTGTTTTTTACGACCTATAAATCCCGGAACGCTTGCCCATGGCCGGTTTGCGGGCCCCTAAAAGGTTTTAAAAAGATATTAAAAAGATCTCTTAAAACTACTACTAAAAAGAATGCACGCAAAACTATGATAGTAGTTATAACAGCCATAATAAGAATTATTTTTAT
>CANTHI010000343.1 GCA_947653505.1 uncultured Eubacterium sp. | reverse complement strand
TTCCCTGTTCGATTCCCTGTTCGATTCCCTGTTCGATTCCCTGTTCGATTCCCTGTTCGATTCCCTGCTCAATCCCTCTTTTTTCAATACGGTCCAATACCTCACTCATATTTGCAGGCTCCTCTCCTTTTTGTGTATCACCGATTATTTTCTCAAAACGGACATCATCTGTCAGTACGGACAGAAGCTGCAGCACTTCCCGCATATGCCGTACATCTGTCACGGATCCCTGATAGGTTCCGTTTTTGCGCATCTGCACAAAATAGTCCGCCACAATTCCAAAATCACTTTGAAACTCCGCCACCTGCTCCTGCGTCAGCCATGCGATCTCAAACAGATTGATCCTGTAGTCATTTACAAATGGCTCCAGCCCGCTGACCATATTCTGGCCAAGCGATTCGTACAGTGTTCTGGCTTTATCCCAGTGTTTTTTATACCCAAAATACAGTACCAGCGTCACAACCGGATACCGTTCTACTGTTTTCCTCCGCTTTCCTTTTCCATCTGATATATAGGCTATCTGGTCCCTGTATGCAGCTCCGTCATAACCGATGACCCGCAACGGCATGTCATCCTCCGCTTCCGACTCATTCTCAAATCCTACATATGCAATCCGTATATGGTTTTTCTTCCAGTATTTGGACGTATCCCGTTCCTGTTCCCGCAACGCTTTCCCGCCCTGATACACAGACCGTTCCCGGCCCTGTTCCAATTCTTCTTCCAGCATCTTTTTCTGTCCATGAAAAACAAGGGTATTTACAATGTCAGCAAAAACGTCATTATAGGCTTCCAGTGCCTTTTGTGTCATGTCTTTTCCTGCCATATGCTCCTTTCCTGTTTTCAGATATCACAGGTTTTAAGTTATTTACATACAGTTCTTTAGAAATTTTTACCTTACAATCTGCCAAGCGCTTCTACCGCCGCGCTCAGATACGGATGCTCCATTTTGTAAAACTCACCTGCATCTGCAGCCTGCGCCATTTCCGGATCCAGCGGTATTTTTCCGAGCACCGGGATACCAGATTCTTTTGCTGCTTCGTCTATATGACTTTCTCCAAACAGCCGGATTTCATTTCCGCAGTCCGGACATTTCAGATAACTAAAATTTTCCACCACGCCAAGTACCGGAATGTCCATCATGGCAGCCATGCGAAAAGCTTTTGTCACAATCATCTGCACAAGCTCCTGTGGGGAAGTAACTACGATAATGCCGTCTACCGGAATAGACTGAAAGACCGTCAGCGGCACATCTCCCGTGCCAGGCGGCATATCAATCAGCAAATAATCCAGCTCTCCCCAGACAACGTCTGTCCAGAACTGTCTGACTGCCCCGCCGATGACCGGACCTCTCCAGATCACCGGATCCTGCGGATTTTCCATCAGAAGGCTGATCGAAATCAGCCGGATACCTTCTTTTGTCTCAAGCGGAAGAATCATCCCTTCCTCATTTCCATATGCTTCTCCCTGCACGCCAAACATCTTTGGAATAGACGGCCCCGTGATATCCGCATCCATGATTCCCGTCGGATGTCCCGCCTTTTTCATCGCAGCAGCGAGTGATGCGGTTACAAAAGATTTGCCTACGCCGCCTTTGCCGCTGACAATTCCGATTACTTTTTTGATTTTGGAATACTTGTTTGCCGGTTCCAGCATACTCTGCGGTCCTTGTGCGGAACTGCAGTTTTCACGCTGCTCAGCTGAACAGCTGGATGCGCCTGGACATCCGCTGCATTGACTTTCTGCCATTTTTATTCCCTCCTGATCTTTCAGTGTCGTCTGAATCTCTATTCTGTTTTTAAACTCCTGTTATTTTATTCTTCCTGCCCTAACCTGCCGCCGGATACAGCATTACCTTTATTATGTGCAAGAATCGTACCTCCGCCCATGACATATCCATCTTTGTAAAGTACAACTGCCTGTCCAGGCGTCACTGCGCGGACCGGGCGGTCAAATTCCAGCCGGATATGGCTGCCATCCTTTGAAACATCTGTAATCCTGCAGTCCCCGCCTTTATGGGAATACCGTATTTTTGCCTGCAGGCACTCACCCTGTTCCAGCCGCTCCACGGCCATATAGTTCATATGGTCCGCTTCCAGCTCAACAGTCATCAGATCTGCGTGTTCTCCAATCACAACCTCATTTGTATCCGGACGGATCTGCGTTACGAATACCGGCCTGCCAAACGCCAGCCCCAGTCCTTTTCGCTGACCGATCGTATAATGCGAGATGCCTTTGTGCTGACCGATTACCCTGCCGTCAGCCGTCACAAAGTTTCCAGCTGCTTCCTCTTCCTTTGTGCTGCGGCTGATAAACGCCGCATAGTCATGATCCGGTACAAAACAGATTTCCTGACTGTCCGGCTTATCAGCTGCAGCCAGACCATTTTGCCTGGCAATTTCCCGGATCCTGTCTTTTGAATAAGCGCCGGCCGGAAACAGTGTATGCGCCAGCTGCTGCTGGGTCAGCTGATACAGCGCGTAAGTCTGGTCTTTTCCTTCTGAAACAGACTGCCGCAACGCATACCTGCCATTGGACAGCTTTTCCAGCCGCGCATAATGTCCCGTTGCAATAAAATCCGCGCCAATCCCTAAACTACGCTGCAGCAAAGACTCCCATTTGACAAAGCGGTTGCAGGCAATGCATGGATTTGGTGTTCTTCCAAGACGGTATTCCGCAATAAAATAATCAATCACATATTTTTGAAACTCCTCGCGGAAATTCATCACATAATGGGGAATCCCCAGCTGCTGCGCCGCCCGGCGCGCATCCGCAACCGCATGGTACCCGCAGCATCCGCCTTCCTGTTCCACCGTCTGTATCTCTTCTGACTGCCAGATCTGCATGGTCACGCCGGTCACATCATACCCCTGCTCTTTTAATAAAAAAGCGGCAACCGAAGAATCCACACCGCCGGACATACCGACGACAACTTTTCCCTTCGTACTACTGACAGCCATTTCGTTATGCATCCGCTTCGACAGGTTCTTCCGAAATATCTTCCTTCGGCGGCTTTAACCCTTCGATTTCAATATGATTTTTCTGTGCATAATCCCACAAAGCTGCATGAATCGCTTCTTCTGCCAGCAGGGAGCAGTGTACCTTCACCGGAGGAAGCCCGTCCAGCGCTTCCATAACGGCTTTGTTTGTCACCTGAAGCGCTTCATAAATCGTCTTTCCCTTTACCAGCTCTGTAGCCATACTGCTTGTCGCAACCGCGGCGCCGCAGCCAAACGTCTTGAATTTGCATTCCTTAATGACTTTTGTATCCTCGTCAATATCCAGATAGATTCTCATAATATCGCCGCACTTTGCATTTCCAACTGTACCTACTCCGCTGGCATCCTCAATCTCGCCAACATTCCTCGGATTGTTGAAATGATCCATTACTTTTTCACTATACATATCTGTACCGAACGTCCGGCGGTTCCCTGCGCCCGCACGTTCTGCCCTCCTTCACTCAGACTTCTGTTCCTTATTTCTGTTTCTTCTATTTTTCAGTTTTCAGACTGTTGTTTTACAAAATCTTCATACAGCGGCGACATACTCCGCAGCCGTTCTACAATCGCTTTTAAGCTGTCCACCACATAATCCACATCTTCGACCGAAGTATCTTCTGATAACGTCAGGCGCACCGAGCCATGTGCAATCTCGTGCGGCAGGCCAATGGCGAGCAGCACATGCGACGGGTCCAGAGAACCGGACGTACACGCAGAGCCGCTGGATGCACAAATCCCTTTCTGGTCAAGCATAATCAGTAACGATTCACCTTCCACAAAGCGGAAGCAGAAGTTCGCATTGTTCGCCAGCCTCTGCTGCCGGTGCCCATTCAGACGGGAATACGGAATCTCTGCCAGCACCCTCTCTATGAGATGGTCCCTGACCGCGGCCATTTTTGCATTATGTTCTTCCATATGTGCAGCTGCCAGTTCAGCCGCCTTTGCCATCCCGACGATTCCTGGAACATTGCTCGTACCTGCCCTTCTGGAACGTTCCTGTGCGCCGCCATGCAGGTAAGCGCCCAGCTTTACACTATTTCTCATATAGAAAAATCCAATTCCCTTTGGCCCGTGAAACTTATGCGCACTGGCACTCAGCAGATCGATATTCAGCCCATCGACAGAAACCGGAACATGTCCAAACGCCTGCACGGCATCCGTATGAAACAGAACTCCATGCTTTTTCGCAATCGCCCCGATCTCCCGGACCGGCTCAATCGTTCCGATCTCGTTGTTTGCAAACATAATACTGATCAGAATGGTATCCGGCCGGATCGCCTGTTCTAACTGCTCCAGACTGATCATCCCATTTTCATCCACATCCAGATACGTTACCCCACATCCTTTTTTCTCCAGATACTGGCACGTATGCAGGACTGCGTGATGTTCGATTTTTGTAGTAATGATATGCTTTCCTTTGGATGCAAATGCCTCCACACATCCTTTGATGGCCCAGTTATCACTCTCGCTTCCTCCGCCGGTAAAATAAATCTCATCCGGTTTCGCTCCCAGCAGCCCTGCAATTGTTTCCCTTGCTTCTTCTACTGCTTTTTTACTCTGCTGGGCAAACGTATAAACGCTGTTTGGATTGCTGTAATTTTCTAATAAAAACGGCTTCATTGCTTCAAATACTTCCGGACTGAGCGCCGTTGTCGCCGCATTGTCGAGATAGATCAGCTTCTCCATTCGTAACATTCCTCCTGCAGGGAAAGGGAAATCTGTACGCCGGCGTCCGTCAGCGCCAGCT
>CANTHI010000342.1 GCA_947653505.1 uncultured Eubacterium sp. | reverse complement strand
GTAGGAAAATTGAACTTTTATGTTACCGCAGTAAATAAACAATTAACAGGAGATGATTCTGAATACAGATCTTTGGATCCGGAATGCAAATGCGCAGACAATCTGTACAAAAATGCAGGCTGCGTTTCATGGAAAATTACCGGATTATCTTTATGTGGTGATTCCGGAAGCAAATGAAGAGCTTATGAAAAAGAGTTTTGGAATGTTAGGATATACAGACGTATCTGCAAGGTATACAGGTACAAGTATGCTGCTTTGTGCCAGAAAGCAGAAGCAGAGACGTTACAAAAACTGATCATAAAAAGGGAGGACAGACGTGTTTAAAAACAAAACATTACTCATCACCGGAGGCACCGGTTCATTTGGAAACGCGGCGCTGAACCGTTTTCTGACCACAGACATCCGGGAAATCCGTATTTTCTCCCGTGATGAGCTAAAACAGGACAATATGCGCCATTATTACCAGAGGGAATATCCCGCATACAGCGGCAGGCTGAAATTTTACATTGGCGACGTCAGGGATCCGCAGAGTATCCATGCTGCCATGCAGGGCACGGATTACGTCTTTCATGCGGCAGCCTTAAAACAGGTGCCTTCCTGCGAATTTTTCCCGATTGAGGCGGTAAAGACCAACGTACTTGGTACGGAAAATGTCCTGCAGTGTGCCATAGATGCAGGTGTGAAAAAGGTGATCTGTCTGTCTACGGACAAAGCGGCTTATCCGGTCAACGCGATGGGAACCTCCAAAGCGATGATGGAAAAAGTGATAGCGGCGAAAGCAAAGACGGTTTCGCCCGGGCAGACGGATATCTGCTGTACGAGATACGGAAACGTACTCTGTTCCAGAGGCTCTGTCATCCCCCTGTTTATCAGCCAGATCAGGGAAGGCAGACCGCTGACCGTGACGGATGCGTCGATGACAAGATTTGTGATGAGTCTGGAAGAGGCGGTGGAGCTGGTAGTCTATGCGTTTTTACATGCCAGCAACGGGGATATTATGGTGCAGAAGGCGCCGGCCTGTACGATCGGCGTACTGGCGCAGGCAGTCAGGGAGCTGTTTGGTGCGGACAATGAGATCCGTACGATCGGAATCCGGCATGGGGAAAAGATGTATGAGACGCTTCTGACGAATGAGGAATGTGCGCATGCTGTGGACATGGGGAATTTTTACCGTGTGCCTGCGGATCTGCGGGATTTAAATTATGACAAGTATTTTACGGACGGCAATCTGGAACGGTCGAAGCTTTCGGAGTTTAATTCCAATAATACACAGCTGATGGATACCGGGCAGGTGAAGGAAAAGCTTCTGACGATACCGTACATTCAAAAGGAGCTGTCCGGATGGAGGGATGGACGATGAAAGTGCTTGTGACGGGAGCCGGAGGTTTTATTGGCCGTAATCTGGTGGCGCATCTGGAGTGTCTTGCGGGTGTGGAAACGCTCTGCTGCGGCAGGGATACGCCGCAGGAGCTTCTGGAAGCGTACTGTGGGATGTGTGATTTTGTATTTCATCTGGCGGGTGTGAACCGGCCGCAGCATCCGCAGGAGTTTATGGAAGGAAACGCCGGATTTACAGCGAAGCTGATACAGATGCTGCGGGATCATAGCAACTGCTGCCCGTTTTGCTATGCTTCTTCGATTCAGGCAGGGCAGGACCATCCGTATGGCAGAAGCAAAAAGGCCGGGGAGGAGCTTGTGTCTGCGTATGGCAGAAAGGAAGGCGTCCGGGTAGTGATCTATCGGTTTCCAAACATTTTTGGAAAATGGTGCAGGCCGGACTATAACAGCGTGATCGCCACGTTCTGCCACCGGATCGCGCGCGGACTTCCGGTACAGGTGCATGACCGGAGTACAAAGCTGCAGCTTGCGTATATTGATGATGTAATAAAAGAGCTGGTACGGGCGATGAACGGACAGGCTTCGGCAGATGCGGACGGTTACGGGGTCATCCGGCCTGTGTATGAAAAGACGCTGGGAGAGACGGTGGATCTGATCCGGGATTTTCGGGAAGGCAGGGACAGCCTGATGCTGCCGGACCAGACGCAGGGAAGCTTTGAAAAAAAGCTGTATAGTACGTATGTAAGCTATCTGCCTGCGGATGCGTGTGTATATCCGCTGCGGACGCATACGGATGAGCGGGGCAGTTTTACGGAGATGCTAAAAAGCGCGGACAGGGGACAGGTATCTGTGAACCTTTCAGAAGCGGGTGTTACGAAAGGAAATCACTGGCACCATACAAAGACAGAAAAATTTCTGGTTGTCAGCGGACAGGGGGTTATCAGCCTGCGCAGGCATGGAAGCAGTGAAACGGTCACTTACCCTGTCAGCGGTCACAAGCCTCAGATCGTAGAGATTCCGCCCGGATATGTGCATGCAATCACCAACGTGGGGGATACAAAGCTGGTGACTGTGATATGGTGCAGTGAATGTTTTGATGAAAAAAGGCCGGATACGATTTATGAGATGGTTTGAAACGGTGAAGCTGGAAGCACAGGACGGAAGATGGATGGAAGATGGATGAACGATGGATAGTAGCAGGACGGAAGACAGATAGAAGCCGGTTAAATGATTGGAAGAAGACAGATAGATGATGTATGGAAGACAGATAAAAAAGCAGGGTAGGAGAAAAGGATGAAGGAACGGGAAATCAGTCTGCGGGATCTGTTTGCGGAGATACTGTTGCACTGGAGAAGGATCATAGTGTGTATGCTTGCAGGGGCAGTAATTTTTGGGATTTTCAGCGCTGTACAGGCATACCATATGTCTGTTGTGCCGGAGGGGGACAAAGAAAATACCTGGAAAACAAAACCTGTCAAAAATGCAGGAAACGCAGAATATACAGAAGGTAACATAGAAAAATCTGTGCGCAGCATGTCAAAAGCAGAGCAGGAACAGGAACAAAAAAGGCTGGAATCTGTCCTGACAGATGCACAGGCAGAACATGCCAGCGGGGCAGCGGCATACCAGGTACTTTATCAGGATGCGCTTGCGTTCTGCAAACAGTCTTTGTGGATGCAGATGGATCCGCAAAAGGTGCAGAAAGCAGAGCTGACGTTTGGCGTGACTTCTGCTGACAGGAACAGCTGTTATGAAGCGGAACGGGTGTACGAAGATTTTGTGCGGAGCGCGGAGTTAGCTGCTTATGCGGCAAAGCATACGGGCAGCAGCGCGGACTGTATGGCACAGGCAGTCAGCTTAAGCCGCGGCAGCGAGGGACTGCTGGAAGGCTGTGCGACTTTTCAGGTAAAGATTGTCCACTTTGATAAAGCGCTTTGTAAAAATACCGCGCAGGCAGTCAGGGATTTTCTCTTAAAAAAACAAAAAAGTCTGGCACAGGAACGGACGGTTGGAAGCCATGACATTGCGCTGATCAGTGAGTCGTATACAGAAACGGCTGACAGCGGCGTCCTGGAGCAGCAGAAAAAAATCAGAAGCGGAATCCTTGAGATGCAGGCGGAACAGGCAAAGTATCTGGATGCGTTTACGGAGCCGGAACAGGCGTATTATGACTTTCTGGTGGCTTTGAAAACGGAGCGGGATGAAGGTCAGGATCAGGATAAAGATAAAGAGCAGGATAAAAATCAGGTACAAACCGGCAGCACAGAGGACGGAATGCAGCCGTCCGGAATCCGGGGCGTTACAGGCATCTTCAAAGGTGTGCGTATCCGGTATGTTCTGACCGGCATGGTGCTTGCGGCATTTATTTATGCAGGCTGTATTTTTTTACGCTATGTGCTGGACGAAAAGATTCGTGTTTCTGACAATCTCATGGAGCTTTACGGCATTGCGCAGCTTGGTATTCTTTCCGGACAGCCCGGGTACTGCCGCCGGTTTGCCTTTGTGGATCAGTGGATTTATGATTTCCGTAACAGGGGCAGACAGATCCTGCCAAAGGAAGAGGAAGCGGTCAGGATTCTGGCGGCGTCGGTAAAAATGGCAGCGGTGAAACAAAACATACACGCTGTCTGTCTGGTCAGCTGCGGCCGGAATGAATCCATACGTACAGTCTGTCAGGAAGTAAAGCAGGAGCTGGAAGATATGCAGGGCTGCACCAGGATCAGCCTGCTGGAAAATGTGCTCTGTGACGCGGATGCCCTGTGCCATCTGGAACAGGCACAGGGCGTTGTGCTGGCTGTGCAGGCAGGCGTTTCCCGCTGCAGCGAGGCTGCGCAGGAGCTGGAGCTGTTGCGCAGGCTGGAGATTCCTGTGCTGGGCGGGATTATGATGGAGTAATGGGAGGAACGGAATGGATGTATCGGAATTGCCGGGTAAAAATAAGCGAAAGAAAAGGGTGCTGATGCTTGCATCGGTGGCTTCTATGATCGCACAGTTTAATATGGAAAATATCCGTCTGCTGCTGGAGCTTGGATATGAGGTGGATGTTGCCTGTAATTTTGAAAAAGGAAACACCTGTCTGCAAAAACAGATCGAAGAACTGCAGGGAAACCTGTCTGAAATGGGAGTCCGCTGTTACCAGATTGATTTTGAAAGGGGTATCCGGAGCGCAAAAAGCATTCTCCTTGCATATCACCGGATCTGTATGCTGATTGTTTTCAATGATTATGCCTGCATTCACTGCCATTCTCCAATCGGAGGCGTGATTGGGAGACTGGCGGCAAAGAAGCAGGGCAGGCGTGTGATTTATACGGCGCATGGATTTCATTTTTTTAAAGGAGGTCCGCTCCAAAGCTGGCTGTTTTTTTATCCGATGGAAAAGTATGAAGGGACAAGATATAATTCAAAATGG
>CANTHI010000341.1 GCA_947653505.1 uncultured Eubacterium sp. | reverse complement strand
AGCAAGTGACTGTATCTCACCTTTAACATCCTTCAAAAATTCCTTATCAGCCTTTCCTGTACACTCATCTATCAGAAAATATAAATTCATACCATACAATTGTGACAGATGCTTTTTAAACATATCTAATATATATCGCACCCCAGTGGATACTTTGTCATAAAATCTGATATCTAATAATACATTGACATATGTAGCCTTTGACATCTTACCGTTTTCCTTTCCGCAAATCACTCCATTACTCATTTGTTTGTTCTGCATTTAATCTGTTAAAAAAATCTATCAGTACCTTCATCAGAATGCCATTTGGTGTTGCATAAAATCCATCCATAATGGCTTGTGCACTTTCCTCAACAATCGGATCCGGTGATGCAAATAAAAACATGTCATAATGCTCCTGAAATGCTGGCGGTTCAAATACAATATATGGAAAACCAGATTCTGTTAGCAGCTTTGTAACAGAACGCTGGCTAAAAATGTAAAGATGCTGTTTCGGAATAAGATGCGTCACAAATTCCGGTTTTCTGCTTAACATTTCTTCATAAGTCCAGTCTTCTGTGTAGCATGGCGTCTGGCAGCAGAAGATACGTTTTCCTGTCAGCCTTGCCCTGCATTCCTTTATAAATCCAACCGGATTTACCAGATGTTCCAACAAATCAAAACTCAGTATCGCATCATATATTTCGTTCACACATCCAAATTCCCCACAGACAGCCTGCAGACCCATTTTTCTCTTTAAAAATCTGCAAACCCCGGGGCTTAGTTCATAAGCTGTCTGCTGAAAACCCAGAGACTTCAGTGCAAATGAAAGCTGCCCAAGTCCGCAGCCAATCTCGGCGATCGAACTTTGAAACGGGACATATCTGACGATATATTGCAGCCAGTATGGTACTCTTCCGCCAAAGTATATCTGAATGAGTTCTTCGATATTTCCTACTTTTGATTCTTTCACCATCACTTCTGTCCAGTAATTGCTGCCATATAACTCTCTATCTTCATCACGGACTGTTGTCAGCAGATGATCTGCTTCCTTTTTTGCTATCAGCGTGCCACATGCATGACAAACGTAATAATCATCTGAATATTCGTCTAACAATTGATTTCCGCACCAGCATTTTTTCATTCTTTTCACCATACTTTATCATGAAATCTTTTCATTTGTTATTTCCCGGCCATCCAGATAAATCAAAAATGGCATTTTTACAATACCTCTGCCTTTCCCGTTTGCATTTACCTGAAAAACTGCCAGTTCCGGATCATCCGCATATGTGAACTGGTTATCTTTATCCATAACACGGATTCCGATTACAAATCTGCCTGCAAGCAGATGCATCCTTTTGAAAAGGATTTCGATCTGTCCTTCGTTTTGAATCTTCAGATTTTTGTCTGTTTCTATATCCGTTCCGTAAATAGATACTCCATGTTCATCCTTTATTTCCATGCTGATACACAGAGCTGTTTCAGACATATCATCTTTACATTGGTACTGAACGCTCAGTTTCAAATCTTCGCCTGTCTGAAAGGTCATCTGATCTGTTCCGTCTGCATCCGTAAGTCTGCATCCTTCTAATATGATTTTCCTATTGCAGATGTCTTCCTGCTGCTCCATGTTCTTTTCCGGTTCTGCCAGATCTTTTTCTGTTTCCCTGACAGACTGTGGCTGCTGTGCGGTCATAAAATTCATATACATCGTCTGGATATTTTCCGGTTCACCTTCTGCCAGTTTTGTCCCTTTATCCAGCCAGACTGCATAATCACAAAGGCGGTTGATCGTCCCCATATCATGTGTCACCAGGATAATCGTAGTCCCGTTTCTTTTCATCTCATAGATTTTATCTGCGCATTTTGCCTGAAAATTCATGTCACCGACGCCAAGAATTTCATCAACGAGCAGTATATCCGCATCCACATGGATCGCTACAGAAAAAGCCAGCCTTGCATACATACCAGACGAATATGTCCGGATCGGATTATCAATAAAC
Organism: uncultured Eubacterium sp.; assembly: GCA_947653505.1. The sequence goes on along the minus strand of CANTHI010000341.1, from coordinate 2,789 downwards.
TGATCCAGTTCAGAAAATCTGATGATTTCCGGGATCCTTTTTTCAATTTCATCTTTCGTAATTCCAAACACCGTTGCATTTGTATAAATATTTTCACGACCCGACAGTTCCGGATGAAAACCAGCACCCAGTTCAATCAGACTGGCAACTTTTCCCTTTACGTCTACTTTCCCTTTTTCCGGAAACATCGTGCGGTTAATAATTTTCAACAATGTACTTTTTCCACACCCATTCTGTCCGATCAGTCCTACCGTACTGCCCTTTTTTACTGCAAAAGAAACATCTGTAAGTGCATAAAATTCTTTATATACCCCTTTGCTCCCTCTGATAATCCGTTCCTTTAACGTCAATGGCCTGTCATAATACAGCCGGAATTTCTTACTGACATGTTCCACACTAACGATAGCTTCCATAATATAAATATCTCCTACAGGATCTCTGTGAATTTTTTCTGCAGTTTTCCAAAAATAAAATATCCTGCCACAAGCGCCACAAGCGAATACAAAAGTGCAAAACCATACAGGCGGAAATTTAATCCTCTCCCATAAAAAGCCACATCCCTGTATAATTCCACAAAGCTTGTCATAGGATTCAGCCTTAATATCCATCGCAGGCTTTGAGGCATGGAGTCCAGCCGGTACATTACCGGCGTCAGAAAATAAAGTCCCATCAGAGCAACCCCTGTAAAATACTCCAGATCTCTGAAATAAACATTAACACTACACATCAGCAATGCAAAGCCTGTACACAAAATTGTCTGTGTCAGCATCAGAACCGGAAGCCATAGGATATTAAAGCTCAGAGGAATCCCAAAAATGATTAGCATCGGAAAAACAATGAGATAGCAGAATATCATATTCAGCAATCCGCTTAATGTATAGGATACAGGCAAAACTTCTCTTGGAAAGTATACTTTCGTTACCAGATTGCTGTTTCCGACAATCAGTCCGCAGGACCCCTGCAGACATGCCGTAAAAAAATTCCATGGAATCAGCGCAACAAACAGAAACATTGCATAGCCTTCCTCCTGTACCTTTAAAATCAATGGAAAAATCACAGAGTAGATAATCATCTGCATCAGCGGATTTACAAAGGTCCATAAAAAGCCCAGAAAAGAGCCTTTATACCTGGTCCTTAATTCTTTTTTTGTCCATCCTTTTATCATTTCCCTGAACTGATAGATTTCTCTTAAATGATATACTTCTCTTAAACGATGCATGTTGTATTCTCCAGATTATCTTTCTTTTATTTGGTCCATATTTTTTCTTTTCGCATCATAATAACAATAAATAAAACGAATCAGAATACCGATAATTATCCAAAGTGTTATCCCGTACGCAGCATAGTACAGCATTCTTTCCTTTCCGGATGCTTCTGTAACTTTTCCCCAGATATCTGCCGGCTCAGCCACTTTGTCTTTTCTGACAGGATGATATAAATCAATCTCTGTACCAGAACAGTCTGCTGCATAGTACAGACATCCGGATGCTTCTGTCATAATAAAATGGATCTCAAAATAACTTTTTTGTGGAATATCAAGAACCAAAGGCCGGGCAGTCCGCGCATCTGCACAATAAATATAATTATCAAGCATCTGCCACCCTTCGGATAGCCGCACATTCTTTTTCTCATATTCCTGATAATTGAAATATATTTTATCAATCCAAATCTCTGCTGCCGTAGCATTTGGGTTAACTTTCTGCAGAGGAGTGATTGTAACAGTCTTTGTATTCAGCATCTGACGTTCCTGATAATTTTTTGTTAAAATATCTCCATATTTAATTGGAAACACCATGATCAGTATAAAAGATACTATAACTGATACGGCTCCCATTTTCATGCTTCCGGTCTGCATATCTTTCTTTATTGCTGTGCAATAACACAATCCAGATAAATAAATCCACCCAAGCAGCCAAAGGCATACTGTATTTGCTATAAATAAGTTACTATGTGTAGAAATACACAATGCTGCGATTAATACACCCGAAGAAATCAGACAGCATAGCATTTTCCTCATATTATTTTCTAATTTTTTTCTTTTCCTTTTCATCCTCCCGCACCAACCATCTGATTGTCCCGTTTCTCTTTTTCTTAATATTATGTCTGCCAGATACAGACATTGTATATACTTATAACACCTTTTATAACATGAAGATATACACTATAAGCATTAATTATATCAAAACCTGAAACAGACAATACGATAAATCTTCAAAAGCAGTTCCTTATCTGCGACAATAAAATATTTGATATTTTTTTCATTGTGTAGTACAATTACATAAGGAGGTAAATCATTTACCGCAAACCACATTCATGCTACTGCCTGCTCATACCAGCCTTTTACACGACAGGAGGGATTTTTTGAAAAAAACAAAAGTATTTATCAGTTACAGAAACATCAACCGTAATGGGACATACGAAAACTATCAACTGCTTCTGAAATTAAAATCAGCTCTGGAAACGCAAAACTATAAGTGCCAGTTTATTCCTCCTGAAAAGATTCCAGGCGGCACCATATTTTCGCCATACGATATCGCTGATTTTCTCCAGCTGACATTTACGCTTATGGATGACTGTGATAAATTCATCATTCTGGATCAGGATTATTTTTACGAAAACGGTGAACTGACGAGCATCTGGACGGAAGCTGAATACTGCATCTGGAGTTATTACAGCCGCCGCAAGGAATTTCTAAACCGCTATAAGACAAAGGATTGTTTTTATACGCATGCAAAACCATCCAATAGCGAATTTCTCTTTTACCAGAGTCCGTTATACGATCTGTCAAA
>CANTHI010000340.1 GCA_947653505.1 uncultured Eubacterium sp. | reverse complement strand
AGTGTGTACATCCGTCCAGAACCGCAGCCTCATATAAGTCTTCCGGCAGCGTATGCGCTTTCACGCAAGAGCTTTCAGACGCGGAATAAAATCATGTTTTATTTTGTATTTACGATGTTTTTCAGCGGCGGCCTTGTACCGACGTATATGACGGTCAGCTCCCTGAATCTCATCTCTACAAAAACAATTCTGATTATATTTGTGGCTGTCAATACATATAATCTGATTATTGCCAGAACATTTATTGAAAATTCCATACCGGAAGACTTATATGAGGCTGCGGTTCTGGACGGATGTACACACTTTCACTTTTTTATCAAAGTCGTTCTGCCGCTGTCCAAAGCCGTGAATGCCGTATTAATACTGTACTATGCGGTATTTCACTGGAATGACTATTTTAATGCGCTTGTTTACAACAGTGAGCAGGCGAATGCACCGCTGCAGATTGTCCTGCGTGAAATTCTGCTGCTGAATCAGGCCTTCTCCAGTGGCAGCGGCGGTGTACAGGGAGGGTATGGACAATCCTCGGCAGATCAGGTAAAATATGCTGTAATTATTGTATCCACGCTTCCGATTCTGTGTGTGTATCCGTTTGTGCAGAAGCACTTTGAAAAAGGCGTTATGATCGGGGCGGTAAAAGGTTAATGATGTTCATGTGGTCTGTATGGCATATGCTGCGTACAGACCACACGGATTGGAATGGGGGAGGTATTTGTAAATGGCAGATTTTTTTGAACAGGCACAGGGCAGCCTGATTTTCAGGGAAAATGGTGAAACGGTGATGATTACGCCGTGGGGTGCAGACAGCCTGCGTGTGCGGGCATCTTTTTTTGGGGGAATCACGGAGAAAAGCGTGGCGCTTTTGCCGCCGCAGTCCGCTTCTGATGTCCAAATTACCATCAGCGGGCAGGAAGCTGTGATTCAAAACGGTGGTATTCGTGCGGTTTTAAAAGTCAATTCGTGGGGAAATGCGCTGCAGACGACATTTTACAGAAGGGATGGACAGGTGCTTTTGCAGGAAATCCCAAATGGTGGGGCGTTACAGAAAAAAGCCAGACATTTTATGCCGCACAAAGGCGGCGGGTTCCGTCTGAAGGCTTCTTTTGTGTCCAATCCGCAGGAAAAAATCTATGGTATGGGGCAGTACCAGCAGGAAATCTGGGATTTAAAAGGCTGTAATCTGGAGCTGGCCCACCGCAATTCACAGGCCAGTATTCCGTTTTACATTTCCAGTCTCGGCTATGGGTTTCTCTGGCACAATGCTGCGGTTGGAGAAGTACATTTTGGCAGCAATACAACGGAATGGATAGCGGAAGATACCGACCAGCTGGATTACTGGATCACGGCAAAAGATACACCGGCAGAGATCCTGAATCGTTATACAGAAGTAACCGGACGCGTACCGGAAATGCCAGAATATGGGCTTGGCTTCTGGCAGTGCAAGCTGCGCTATTACAATCAGCAACAGGTACTTGACATAGCAAGCGAATATAAACGCCGTGGGATTCCGCTGGATGTGCTTGTAATCGATTATTATCACTGGCCAAGATGTGGGGACTGGCGGTTTGACGAAGAATATTTCCCGGATCCGGCGGATATGGTAAGACAGATTCAAAAGATGGGCATTCAGGTCATGGTGTCAGTCTGGCCACAGGTCGACTGGCGTAGTGAAAACTATGAAGAGATGAAGCAGAAGGGCCTGCTCGTGAAAAGCAATTCCGGCATTGACGTACAGATGATCTTTCACGGCAACAACGTATTTATGGATGCTACAAATCCGCAGACAAGAGCCTATGTATGGGAAAAATGCAGGGAAAATTATGCATCGCTGGGAATCCGCACATTCTGGCTGGACGAGGCTGAGCCGGAATTTACAACCTATGACTATGCAGACTACCGCTATCATGCGGGACCGGTCGCGCAAACAGGCAACATCTATCCGCGGGAATACGCCAGACTTTTTTATGAGGGCCAGAAAGCATCCGGCCAGACAGAGATCGTAAATCTGATCCGCTGCGCATGGGTCGGGAGCCAGCGGTATGGCGCGCTTGTCTGGTCAGGGGATATTATGTCAACCTATGAAGACTTCCGCAAGCAGATTTGTGCGGGGCTTCATATGGGACTGTGCGGTATACCGTGGTGGACGACAGATATCGGAGGTTTTCACGGAGGCAACATTCACGATCCACAATTTCAGGAGCTTTTAATCCGGTGGTTTGCGTTTGGGACGTTTTGTCCGGTCATGCGGATGCATGGCTGCAGGCTGCCAGGGGAAGAGATTGTCAGCCGGACTGGTGAGGTACGGGAATGGACGGGAGCGGATAATGAAATCTGGAGTTATGGAGAGGATCATTACCAGATGATGTTAAAATTTATCCGGATTCGGGAAATGATGCGGGACTATATCCGCAGTCTGATGCAGACCGCACACGAAACAGGCGCGCCGGTGATCCGTCCGCTGTTTTATGAATTTCCGCACGATCCGGACTGCTACGAGATCTGGGATGCCTATATGTTCGGGCCGGATATTCTGGTGGCTCCGGTCTGTTATGAAGGTGCAAAAAGCCGCAAGGTTTATCTGCCAGCCGGAGCGTCGTTTACCCATGCGGGAACAGGTGAGGTGTTCGAAGGAGGAAGATGGGTGGAGACGGATGCAGAGCTGGATACGATTCCGGTTTTCCTGCGGGAAGGGAGACAGGGGTATCTGCGGCATGCGTTGTAGGATGTGTGTAGTTTTTGGCATAGGGGAAAGTTAAAGTGTTACATTCTGGCTATGCGGATGTGCAGAATACTTTTGACATCCCCAATGCCGCATATCACAAGCCATTCCACCGTTCGCAGGACTCCTTTTTCTAAAAATTTTGTGTATTTATGCCTATTTACAACTACGAATCTCCATGCTATGATTAGTTTCATCGATACAGCGTGCAGGATACTGGTGTGACAGCATTCTTTTTAAGGAGGTATCCCGTATGACACGCAGATTCCTATATTCTGTTTTATCTATTATATTACTAACGATTTTGTTTCTGTTTACCCCGTTAACCCGTATGACCATTAGTGCTGATGCGTCTGTGCGGAATCTTCCGCCTGTGATCATACTCACAAAGTATTCCAAAACGATGGCTATTGGTGACGAATTTGCTTTGATTGCCATTGCTTCGAATGGAAAACAGCCGGCCTTTAAGAGCAGTAAGTCTTCCATCGCTTCAGTCAATACTTATGGACTGATTACGGCTAAAAAAGCTGGAACATGCAGTATTACGGCAAAGATCAGAAATGCCGAGGCATCCTGTCAGATTACGGTAAAACCGACGACTCTGACGATTACGCCGGCAACGGTCACACTTTACCGGCAGGGTACGAAACAGCTTACGGCATCCGTTTCGACCGGGCATACGCCTGTCTGGAAATCGGGCAAAAGCAGTGTCGCTACTGTGGATGAAAATGGTCTGGTCACAGCGGTAAAACATGGGACGGCCAGAATTACTGCAAAAGTGGATGGGGTAACTAAAACCTGTACCATCACAGTAAAACAGCCGAAAATCAAGCTTTCATCTACTTCTGTTTCCATGACAGCAGGCAGTACTTATATGCTTTCGGCTACAGTTTCTTCTGGAAATGCTCCAGAATGGAGTACGAGCAACAGTAATGTACTTTCTGTTGATCAGAGTGGCAATATTACTGCGTTAAAAAAAGGACGGGCATATGTCTATGCCCGTGAAGACGGCATTAAAACGAGTTGTGTTGTAACTGTCCGTGAACCGGAAGATTGACGGGTGGCTGTTTCTGATCAGATTCTTTCAAATTCTGGTGAAATTCTAATGAAACTCTAATGAAATTCAATAGATTCTATTACTGTATCCCGAGAAGCATGTTCAATTACTTTCTGGTATGAATATTTCAGATTACTGTTCAGGTTGCAAGGAATCCTTATTCATAACAGAGAGGTCATGAAAATTGCTGATTTCGTTGTTTTAATCTAAGATTCCTATTTTATAACATTGTCACAGGATATATATCTTCACGCTGTATCGAAAAATAAAAAACAAAGGTCTGCTTAAATGACCCAGTCCCAGACCCAGTTCTCTTCTCCACTTTTTGGCGGGTCTGCCTGAAAGACCATTTCTGGTGCTTTCAGCGATACTTTGGTATAGGCTGGAATGGATTCTGTAATAAAGGTATTGCCGCCGATAATGGAATTTGCCCCGATCACTGTCTCCCCGCCCAGAATCGTGGCTCCGGAGTAAATGGTTACATTGTTTTCAATGGTTGGATGGCGCTTGACATCAGCAAGCAGCTGGCCTTTTCGCGTAGAGAGGGCGCCTAATGTAACACCCTGATACAGCTTGACATTATCCCCGATCTGTGTGGTCTCTCCGATTACGACTCCGGTTCCGTGGTCGATAAAAAAATATTCCCCGATCACGGCTCCTGGATTAATATCGATACCCGTACGGCTATGCGCATATTCCGACATAATACGTGGAATAAACGGCACCTGTCTGACATATAGTTCATGTGCCATCCGGTATACAAAGATGGCAAAGACTCCCGGATAAGAGGAAATAATTTCCTGCCGGCTCTTTGCTGCGGGGTCCCCGTCAAATCCTGCCTGGACATCTTTGAGAAGCATATTCTGGATTTCTGCCAGTCTTCCGATAAAATATTGTGCCGTATCCTCTGCTTCTTCCGCGATCTGCTCTCTGGTTCTGCTTTCGTTTGTGAGCTGCTTTGGGCTGAATAATATTCTGTATTCTGGAGAAGGCTTTGA
>CANTHI010000339.1 GCA_947653505.1 uncultured Eubacterium sp. | reverse complement strand
TTTACAGACAGAGCCATCAGGATCAGGACCGCCGGAGGCGGGGACTTTCTGCAGGAATACGATGTATTGCAGAATGCCCCGCTCCCCGGCGGTCTTTTTGTGTTTTCAAAATCCTTATTGTCCATAAAAATCTGAATGGGAGGATCACTATTATATTGGAGGATAACTACTATGAAATCTGCTTTGATATTACATGGAAAAAGGTTGAAGCACAAAATGGCATACCGTATTACTGGAATGATCCTGTCGGCAGTGATGGCAATACATATGCTCCCTGTGGGAGGGATTCCTGTATACGCTTCAAAAGAACCAGAGGAAAGGAACTGCGGGGAGGTCAGCACAATATCCGCTGGCGCCTATACAGTGAAAGCATGCAGCCACCCGGCGGCAAACGGTACGGATCAGGGGAATGGCACACACGAGCTCTCCTGTCCGGACTGTGGCTACACAGGAACGGAGCCACATAATTTTGGAAACACTGGGATCTGCTCCGGATGTAACCTGCAGGCTGCCGCAAAGGTGGAAAAGGATGGCGCTGCTGCCGTCTATATAGAGGAAGACGGGCTGGACGCTGCGTTTTCCGACAATAATAACGCTGGCGCAACAATTACGCTGTTAAAGAATGTAGAGACAGAAAACGGGTTTAATATTAAAATCGACTGTACCCTGGATCTGGGCGGGTACGTGATTCACAGCAGCTTAACAGGCGTAAGTATTGGTGCCCAGAGGAATGTGACGATTCAGGGCAATGGCAGTGTCATTTCTGAGCAGCAACACGCCCTTTTGGTGTTAGGAGAAGCAACGCTGATGGGCGGAACGTTTACCAGTAATGGTGATGAAAAATTTTGTGGTGTATATGTTGCTGTTACTGGCGCAAAATTATCTGTCACCAGTGAAAATGTGATCATCAGTCATCCACGCAGTGGTTACGGATTAGGCATTTATATTGCGGAATCTGTCCGGCTCTCCAACGGGACTTACTCTGGAGGAACGAATGCGATTATGTTAGCTGATGGCATAAATATTACACTTGGCGATCTGCTGGACAGGACGGGTGATGTCAGGTATGCTTATTTTAACGGTACGGCGCCCATAGCGGGCATGCTGGATCAAAAGGAGCTGCCTGGTACAGTGACAGTAAAAAAATGTACCCACACTGGAGATGGCGTTTGCACGTACACCCACAATGCGGGCAGCACGACCCACAGGCAGAACTGCTCTGCATGCGGGAAGAAGGAGAATGCACAGGCTTGCAGTTTTGCGGATGGCAAATGTATCTGTGGCGCGACACTGGAGATCGTGCTAAGCGGTGCGGAAGGGCTGGTTTATACCGGAAAAGCGCAGGAACCTGCCGTTACCGTTACGCTGAACGGACAGACGCTTTCAAAAGAGAATTATACAGTCAGCTACGAAAATAACGTCAACGCTGGCGGGGATACAGCTTCCGTAATTGTTTCCAGTACAAATTTTGACGGTACGGTGCGAAAGACTTTCTCCATTGGAAAAGCCACACCCGCGCTTGCATGGAGCAATGACGCACAGGAGATGGATTATACGGGAAGTGAGGCTGCAGTTGCCGCACCTGCTGCATCGTTTGGAGATAACGCGCTTGTTATCGGCACAGATACCGGTCCATGCAGGTATGACTATGCAGTGAGCGGTTCAGACAGCTATATCCCCGGTCTGCCGGTTAACGCCGGGATCTATACGGTAAGGGCGCGCGTGGAAGCGAAGGGCAACTATACAGCCGCGCAGAGTAAAACGATGACGCTGACGATTCACAAAGCGCCGGGAACGCTGACGATTCCGGAAAAGACGATCAGCAGGACGTTTGGCGACGCAGAGTTTTCTTTAAACTGTTCTGCGGACGGGGATGGAAAAATCACATTTGAATCTGACAATACAGGCGTGGTTTCCGTTTCCGAAGACGGAAAAGTCAGGATCAGGGGGGCTGGAGAAGCTGTGATTACGGTTTCCCTTGCGGAAGGCACGAATCATACTGCAGGCGGGAGTCAGACCGTGAAAGTGACTGTTGCAAAGGCTGCCAGTCCGACGGACTTGAAAGCGTCGAAACAATATATTTATTCCAAAGGCTCTGGTGAAGAAATGGCTGTTGTGGATGTGGAAGAAAAACTGCCAGAAGACAGAGGTGAAACAGCCTATACGATTGTAACGTCTGATGACGGCCAGATTTTGTCCGGTGTATCTGTGGATGGGAATGGAACACTGACCTATAAAGTGAATACCGGAATGGCAGGCAGTACGGCGACGGTAACGGTGAAAGCTTCGATGGCAAATTATGAGGAAGCTGTTTTTACTCTGGACGTACAGCTTGTGGAGGTCATCCGGGTAAAGATCACGGCGCAGGCAGAAAACGCGGTTTATAATGGCAGTCCGCAGAAAGGATATGCGGACGGGATTACCTGTGATTATCCGGTTGCCGGGTATGCGTTTGCTTATACGGGACGCGGCGGTACAGCATATGACAGCGGCCAGTCGCCGAAAGACGCGGGCAGTTATACGGTACAGATCCGTGTATCCGACGCGGGCGGGGACTATGAAGGATCTGTTTCTCTGGATTTTATCATTGAAAAAGCTGCCATTACCATCTGCGCAGACGATAAAACCGCAAAAAGAGGAGAAACGCTTCCAGAACTGACCTATACCGTATCCGGTCTGGCACAGGCAGACAGCCTTGCCGCTGTGCCGGAACTGGCATGTGAAGCAGATATGAAAAAAGCGGGCGTCTGGCCAATTACGGTCAAAGGTGCAAAGGTGCCTGAAACAGGAAACTATCATACGGACATTACCTATCAGCATGGAACCCTGACCGTGCTGGATGCTCCTGTGCCTGATACAGGCGGTGTTACAGGCGGCAGCACATCCGGCGCTACAGGCGGCAGCTCCGGCTGGGGATCTGTCGTTACAGGCGGCAGCAGACAGAACCAGCCTTTCCTGAAAGACAGTTCCGGCAGGGAGGGATGGGATGTTATCCGTGCAGCAGTCCAAAAAGCAGCGGCGGCGCCGGATGGAGGTACGGTAGTCGTGGATATGAACGGCGCTGCTTCGGTTCCTGGCAGTGTCTTTGCAGCCATCCGTGGGAAAGACGTCACCGTCTGTTTTGAAATGGGGGACGGCATTGTCTGGAGCGTAAAAGGAACAGACATTACGGCAGAAACAGGCGCCAGTACGGATTTTTCTGTAAAAACGGGTGCAGGCGCAATACCGGACGGGCTGATTGATGAGACTGCCGGAGGACTTGCACATCTGGAATTAAGTCTCGCACATGAAGGAGCATTTGGATTTACGGCAACGCTCACGCTCCGGATTGGTAGCGGGAACGCTGGAAATGCTGCCGGATCCGGTGACATGTACGCAAATTTGTTTTACTATCATCCGGATTTGCGCGTTTTGGAATTTGTCTGCGCGGGACAGATCAAAGAAGACGGGACGGTATCTCTGCCGTTTGTCCATGCGTCAGATTATACGGTCATTCTGTCCACGTATCCGATGCATGGGGCGGACACGCCACAGCCGCCAGAAACCGGGCAGCCACAGGAGCCGGAAGCTGCTCCGGCAGGACAGATAAAATCTGTAAAACTGTCCAAAACCGTGTACACATATACGGGAAAAGCGAAAAAGCCATCCGTCACAGTACTGGATGCAGACGGCAGGCAGATTCCGGCCCTGTACTATACGGTAAGCTACAAAAATAATAAGAAAGTCGGAAAAGCCACCGTAACTGTCCGGCCGGAAGGCGGTTACAGCGGAACGGTGACTAAGGCGTTTACGATACGTCCGGCGGGGACTTCGATCAAAAAAGCGACGGCAGCATCCGACGGGTTTTGCGTAAAATGGACAAAACAGACAGCACAGGTAAGCGGGTATCAGATCCAGTATTCGCGGAATAAAAAATGGAAAGGAGACAGCACCCACAGCGTATTTGTGAAAAAGCTTTCCAAGACAAAGCGGACAGTAAAAGGACTGCAGGCCGGGAAAAAGTATTATGTACGCATCCGTACTTACAAAACAGTAATGGTGGAAGGGAAAAGCACAAGGATCTGTTCCGCCTGGAGCGGGATGGTTCCGGTAAAAATACGTTCAGTTGAATTTTGATTCTGCCGTTCAATGTGAAGATATTCGTTGTGTATCGGAATCGGGAATGGGAACCGGAATATGCGGTATTGATGAACAGGAATGTTACTTTTCATGGGCAATGTCATTTACTTAACGGAATTTGCTGTTGATGGGCTGGCTCAGATCCTGAAACATATGCAAAAAAGCCCGGCAGGGATTTCACCCGGAACAGGTTACGGATAATGCTGGAAATGAGGCTGATAACGTGGCTTTTAAATGGAATGTTCTTTCTGATTTTGAGGTAGAACAGATTATAAACGGCAATCAGATTACATTATGTGTTGATGATGAAAAAGTTATAGGAAGTACATTTGTATTACAGGTTATTGCAGATAATAATATTATGGATGAAATAGCAATTTTGGTAAAGGATGAATTATAAGTAATGGAAATATCCCCGGATGGATTTAGAGGTCTGGGGGTATTTTTGAGGAAATCATTATTTAAAATAATATACCATTTCCCTCCAAAATATGTTATACTATTCCACAGTCAGATTAGGACAGCGTAGGGATAGTCTGGTGGTTGTGCTTTCCGGGAACGGAAAGGAGGTACATATGGATACGTTAGAAGTTTTGACGTTGCTGTTAGTTATATTCGCAGCTTTATCTTATCTCGACAACCATCATAAAAAGTAAAACGGCTATCCCCTATTTGCCGTAGGA
>CANTHI010000338.1 GCA_947653505.1 uncultured Eubacterium sp. | reverse complement strand
AAGTATCACAGGAGATTTCCCTGTCACTGCACATTTCTTTCAAAGCGAGCCATACCATAGGATTAAACCAGTACAGCACACGAAACAGGTTCATAAAGAAACCAGCGATGGCATCTTTATGTTTATAATGCTGCAATTCATGCAGCAGCATATAGCGCAGATCCGCACCATTGAAATCCGATATCAGCTCAATGGGAAGATAAATACATGGCCTGAATAGTCCTGCAATTACAGGCGACTTCAGATAAGCAGTACTGTAAACCGGAATCTTTCTTTTGATCTTCATCCGGCGCAAACAGTCTTTGTATAATATGCGGACAGCCCTGTTTTGTACAGGAAGCGCAGATTTTTTCCATACATGGAAACGGACTTCTGATTTCAGGATGAAAAGAATCATTACGGCCATGCCGGTGAACCATATGCCGCACAGGATCAGGCCTGTGGCAGAAGGAAGCCCGCTGCTGACAGACAATGCAAAATCATCCGGATGTCCGGCTATGCCGGCCATGTCTGGAACGCCTGAAGTATCTGCGATATCGCTCCCATCTGCAGACACAGCGGCCCTGAATATGCCGGACCATGAAAGGAGCTGTATAAATCCGGCTGGACGGACAGGAATCAGTGGTACTGCAAGAAGTGCAAACAGCAGAAACCATAAATGAAACTGCATCCGGCTGGTCAGTATTTTTTGAAAGACCCGTTTTGCGGCCAGAAGCATCCCTGTCAGAAAGCAGATGAAGATGTTGCACAGAAAAAACCGTATTCCAAAGTCTGCCATATCAGTGCCCCCTGTCTGTATTTTCTTTTGAGAGAAGCGAACGTAACGTATCGATTTCGGATTCGGTAAGCCTGTCATCTTCGATATAGGCAGAAAGCATTGCCGTAATATCTCCATGATAAAAGCGTTTTAGAAAAGATCTGCTCTCCTGCCCGATGTACTCTTTTTCCTGAATCAGAGGTGTGTAGACGAAGACCCGGCTTTGTTTTTCATAGGATAGCGCACCCTTTGCCACAAGCCGCCGGATCAGGGTCTGTATGGTTTTGGGACTCCATGCAGTAGTTCTGGCCAGCTCCTGTGTGATTTCATTTGTATTAATGGGCGCACGTTTCCATATGATTTTCATTACTTCGTATTCAGCTTCTGAAATCTGTGGCAATGCTTTCATTCAAATTCCCTCCTGACTCTTACGAATGTAAGATATATCATATTATAAAAATATAGGTGGGAAATGTCAATACGTTACCATTCACGGCCTGGGGAGGCCGCTCATAGTAACGATTCGGGGCGATATGGAAAATTTGCTTCGCAAAATCGCCCCTCACTCCTGAATCATATTCTCACGGAACGCACAATTTATGCCAGTGAGGCAGCCCCTGCGCGTTCCTGAACCGTGAAAAGTAACGTCAATACAGATAGCAGAAAAATAAATTTACAGTAAATAGGTTATTTTTATGCTACAGGCAGACTATAATAAAGTATCCATTGTACTTTCTAAAATTACACTGACAGACAGTACTGGAGCGTAGCAGGTATGGCAGGGGGTATCCAAAGGAACGAATCTGGAGAATTATGATAATAGGAATATATTTTAGCGGTACAGGAAATACAAAATATTGCGTAGAACGGTTCATAACGGAATATCGGAATGGGAACCACTTCTATTCAATAGAAAGCCCCGAGGCTTTGAAACAAATAGAAAATAATGATGAAATCGTGATAGGCTATCCGGTACAATATAGTAATATTCCGAAAATACTGCGCGATTATATAACGGCTCACCAGAATGTCTGGAAGGAAAAGAAAATTTTTATTATTGCAACAATGGGCCTTTTCAGCGGAGATGGAGCAGGGATACTGGCACGCCTGTTAAGCAGTTATGGTGCAGTGATAACAGGCGGACTGCATTTGAAAATGCCGGATTGCATCGCCGATGTGAAAGCTTTAAAACGCAGCTATGCAAAAAACAAAGAACTGGTAATGAAGGCAGATGAAAAAATACGAAAGACAGTCCTCCGTATGAGACAGGGAAAGCCGCCTCAGGAAGGATTGGGGATAGCATATCATTTCGCGGGGCTGTTTGGGCAAAGGCTATACTTTTTTCGGAAAACCATGAAATACACAGACAAGTTAAAAATTAATGCCCGGAAATGTACAGCCTGCGGGCTGTGTGTGAAACTTTGTCCGATGGGCAACATTTCAATGGAAGATGGCATTGCCGTTTCCGGAGACCGGTGTACGATGTGTTACCGCTGTATCAGTAAATGTCCCGGACAGGCAATCACATTATTAGGAAAACAGGTAATAGAGCAACATGATATCAGCAGATACGTCTGAGTAATAACAACTTTCGGACTGTTGGAAAACTGGCAGCCAGGTGCAGCAGGAATAATGCGGACTGTGGCAGTCTCTTTCCATTCTGACTGGGATTCTGTAGGAGGGCTTTATTATGTTAAAAAAAATAAATGACATTCTGAATATATTCATCTGCTCGTTAATCGGTACTTTTGCGGGATATGGGATCTACGTATTCCAGAATTACAAGGCACGGCCCGGTTTCTATGACATGCAGGCATCGCCCTGGTATACAGGCATCATAGTCTATGGTATATTCACGATAGCCTCTCTGATCGTGGCTGTTGTGATAAAGCTGATGATCCGGAAAAAATAATCAACATAAAAAAGTATCTTGTGTTTATAAAAGGTCTGACTTATAATGAATGGAACGTCTGATTTATAACTCCTGCAGATGTATCAAAATCTGCAGATCAATCATACACAGGAGAGGAGAAAACGATGGATCAGGAAAAAGTTATTGTACTGGATTTCGGAGGACAGTACAACCAGTTGATCGCAAGACGTGTACGGGAATGCAATGTATATTGTGAAGTGCATCCGTATTCTGTTTCACTGGATGAGATCAGAAAAATGAATCCCAAAGGAATCATTTTTACCGGAGGTCCGAATAGTGTATATCTGGACGAGTCTCCGAAATGCAGCAAAGAAATTTTTGAACTTGGAATCCCGATTCTGGGTATCTGCTATGGCTCGCAGCTGATGGCATTCCTGCTCGGAGGAAGCGTAAAAGCAGCTCCGGTCAGCGAATATGGAAAAGCAGATGTCACGATTCAAAGCGAAAGCACATTATTTTCTGACATTTCAGCACAAACTGTCTGCTGGATGAGCCATACAGATTATATCGAGTCTCCACCGCAGGGCTTTCAGATCACCGCGCATACAAATGCCTGTCCGGTTGCGGCAATGGAATGTCCGGAACGTGGTCTGTATGCGACGCAGTTTCATCCGGAAGTAATGCATACAGCAGAAGGGCAAAAGATGCTTTCTAATTTTGTCTATCATATCTGTGGCTGTACGGGGGACTGGAAGATCGGTTCATTTGTAGAAAAAACAATTGAAGAAATACGCACGAAAGTCGGCAACGGCAAAGTACTCTGCGCATTATCCGGCGGTGTGGATTCTTCTGTAGCAGCAGTCATTTTGTCAAAGGCCGTAGGAAAACAGCTCACCTGTGTATTTGTAGATCACGGTCTGCTTCGTAAAAATGAAGGGGATGAGGTAGCAGCCGTATTCGGACCAGACGGACCATATGCTCTGAATTTTATCCGTGTAAATGCACAGGAGCGGTTTTATCAAAAACTGGCAGGTGTTACAGAGCCGGAAGAAAAACGAAAACTTATCGGAGAAGAGTTTATCCGTGTATTTGAAGAAGAAGCAAAAAAAATTGGTGTCGTTGATTTTCTGGTGCAGGGAACCATTTATCCGGATGTGATCGAATCCGGACTTGGAAAATCGGCAACCATTAAATCACACCATAACGTAGGCGGACTGCCAGATTATGTTGATTTTAAAGAAATTGTAGAACCTTTGCGGCTGTTGTTTAAAGATGAAGTACGACAGGCAGGAAGGGAACTGGGCATCCCTGAATACCTGGTCAGCCGTCAGCCATTTCCTGGGCCGGGACTGGGTATCCGGATTATCGGAGAAGTGACCGCAGAAAAAGTGAAGATTGTGCAGGATGCGGATGCGATATATCGGGAAGAAATTGCAAATGCGGGCCTGGACCGGAAAGTGAGTCAGTATTTCGCAGCCTTGACGAATATGCGGTCGGTCGGTGTAATGGGCGATGAACGGACATATGATTATGCAGTGGCACTGCGTGCCGTGACAACGACTGATTTTATGACGGCGGAGTGTGCGGAGATTCCGTTTGCTGTGCTTCAGAGGGTGATGAACAGGATTGTGAATGAGGTGAAAGGGGTTAACAGGGTGGTGTATGATCTGAGTAGTAAACCACCGGGGACGATTGAGTTCGAATAAAGTGAAATGTCGCAGCAAACCCCATTTTCGCTGTAAATCAAAATTTGGCGTTCGCTGTACAATAAAAAATTAACCAAAAAATAAATAAAAAAATAGTATCAAAGACCTTGCAGAAAAGGAGCTTCTTTCTTCTTTTCGCCAAGGTCTTTTTCCTTGTCTAAACCTAAAGAAGAAGAACAGCACTTTTCAAAAAAAATTAGAAAAAAAGAGCCTTCCTCTTCTTTTCTTTTTCTTTATAAACCCTTATAAATACAGCATTTCCGGCTTTTTCTATATTTTTTGGATAGCAAAAATAGATCAAAAAAAGAAGGGAAAAAAGGGAAAAAAAGATGTGCAAATACGGACAGATAGTCTGGCTGCGCATATGGTTTTTAATTTTAAAAAGAAGAAAAAAAGATGAAAAAAAGAAAGGGAAAAGGAGCGGAGGAGAGCGAAAATGAAAATCTGCCAGCGGCGAAAATGAGATTTGCCGTGACAT
>CANTHI010000337.1 GCA_947653505.1 uncultured Eubacterium sp. | reverse complement strand
CTGCCTTTTTCTTTTCTTTGAATATGTCATTACATTATGGAAAAATCAAAAAAAATTGAGCGCTTTCTTTGAATTTCCGATGTCAGGATGGAAAACAATTGGACAGCTTATCAATAAACAAAAATTGTATGAGCTATGTGATTCATATGGAATTGCCTGCCCAAAGACAAAAGAAATAGCAACGTATCATGAGTATGTAAAAGTCAGGGGAAGTTTTCGGTTTCCCATTATTGTAAAACCGTCATTATGGGATACAGAATTAGTTACAGCACTAGGTCAAAAAACTTTAATATTCAAAGAAAAGAAAAAGGCAGATCAATCTATAAAAAGAGTATATGGACAGCTTTGCCGGCCAGCAAAGCTGATAGTGCAGGAGTATATAGAAGGAGATATTACGCATATGCCGGATATTACGGTTTTCTGTGATAAGGGAGGAAAAGTAAAAAGCTGGACAGCTGCTATTAAGATGCGGCAGTTTCCACCGCGAACGGGAACCGCTACTATGACATCAATTTTAACGCCGGATTTGGAGATGTGCCAGATTACATATGCAATGACTAAGAAATTAGTGGAAGGAGCCGGGTTTTATGGGATTTGCGATGCGGAATATATATATGATGCCAGAGATGGTAATTATAAGTTACTGGAGATAAACACACGCTTCCATATGCAGAATTATATGATCTGTTCTTCCGGAGTTGATATGGCGTATTATATATATTGCGAGCATCAGAACCTTGATTTTCGCTATCATAAGGTACCGGAAAAGCTGGTATCATGGTGTAAACCGATAGAAGATAAGTATTATGCAGTTCACTATAATACGAAAAATGATAAAGATTACGGGATGACGAAAAAACAGTGGAAAAGTTCAGTGCCTGAAGATGCGATTGGAATTATGGATAATTATAAAGATATCCGGGTATTTATCAGATATGCGTCAGGAGCATATCGCAGGATTCTGGCAGATAAGATACGCGCCTTATTCAGAATCCCGAAAACAGTACCAACAAAACAGTTTTTTATTCAAAAATTAAGAGGTTATAGGGCAGGATGATTGTATTTGAACATGTGTACAAAAAATACAGGGAACAGTTTGTTTTGGAGGATATCAGCTTTGAAATACATAGTGGCGAGATTTTTGTGCTTCTGGGCGCAAGTGGATGTGGAAAAACTACATGCCTGAAACTGATGAACCGGCTGGAAAATACGACGGAGGGAAGAATTTTATTTCAAGGTGAGGATATTCGGGAGAAAGAGCTGATTCCCTACCGGAGAAATATTGGTTATGTTCTGCAGAATATGGGGCTGTTTCCGCATATGACTGTAAAACAGAATCTTTCGCTGCTGCAGGAAATAGAGCATATTCCGAAAGAGAAGATAGAAAAAACAAATAGGGAATTGATGGAAATGGTTGGTCTGGAAGCCGGGATATATCTGAATCGGTTTCCATATCAGCTGAGTGGCGGGCAAAAGCAGAGGATCGGGGTCGCAAGAGCGTTTGCACTGAATCCGGAGGTGGTCTTAATGGATGAGCCATTTAGTGCAGTAGATCCACTCGTCAGAATTTCTTTGCAGGATCAGTTGCTGGAAATTCAAAAGAAAATGGAAAAAATAATTGTTTTTGTAACACATGATATCAGAGAAGCATTTCGTATAGGAGACAGAATCTGCTTGTTTCATGGAAATTCTATCGAGCAGTGTGGATCGCCGGATGAATTTCTAAATGATCCGGTTTCCGGATATGTAAAGGATTTTATAAGACAGACCGAGTGGAGAGAAGAAAAAAAGATAAAAAAGAAAGGGGGAGGGTAACATGGAGCTGACAAACTTTCTGGCTGACAGAGGAGAGCAGATTTTAAATCTTCTTTTACAGCACATAGAACTGACAGTTATTTCGGTATGCCTGGCTGCAGTGATTGGAATACCAGCAGGGATTTTGTTATCGGCGCAAAGCAGTATCCGAAAACCTGTTTTAACAGTCGTAAATGCCTGCCAGGCGGTTCCAAGTCTGGCTTTTTTGGGGTTGTTAATACCAGTTGCCGGAATTGGTATACAGACAGCAGTCATTCTGGTTGTCATTTATGCATTGCTGCCAATTATAAAAAATACATGTACGGGGTTAATGAATCTGGATGAAGAAATTATACTTACAGCAAAAGGAATCGGATTGACAGATTTTCAGATCCTGACCAAAATACAGTTCCCACTGGCGCTGCCCGTTATTATGGCAGGAGTAAGGATAGCAGCAGTTTCAAGTGTTGGACTTGTGACCATTGCTGCGTATGTAGGAGGCAGAGGACTTGGATTTTTAGTTTATTCCGGAATTAATATGGTGGATAGTTATATGATTTGGGGAGGAGCGGTTCCAGCGGCAGTATTTGCGCTGCTGATAGATTTTGTATTGGCGAAGCTGGAAAAGGTCGTTACACCGCAGGCTATTCTGGCAGAAAGACAGCAGTAACAGGAAAATTTTGAAAGGAAATAAAAACTATGAAGAAAATAAGAAAAATATCCGGGATACTGGTGATAGTGGCAGTGTCTGGATTTATTGTTGGATGTGGGAGACCGAAGGATAACAGCATCGCGATTGGATCAAAAAATTTTACTGAACAATTAATATTAGGGAACATGTACGCAGAGCTGGTTGAAGCGAACACAGATCTAAAAGTGGAAAGAAAATTTAATCTTGGTGGAACACAGCCATGCTATGAAGCATTAAAAAGTGGTTCCATAGACTTGTACATAGAATATAGTGGAACAGTGGATATGACTATTTTAAAAAATGCATTTGAAATACTTCCTGATAAAGAAGTGATCGCGCGGATTAAAAAGCAGATGAAAGAACAGAATCAGATTGCTGTATTGGATGAAATTGGATTTAATAATGCATATTGCGTTGCTGTGTCATCTGCGTTTTCAGATGAATATGGTATTGTAAAGATTTCTGATTTAGAGAAGTATCAGGGAAAATTTCGTTTTTCTCCAAGCATTGAATTTGTGAACAGGGAAGACGGACTTGAGTCATTAGAAAATAAATATGAACCTGATTTTAAAGAAATATCACCAATGGAGGGAGGACTTAAGTATATTGCGCTGGAATCTGGGGAAACAGAGCTCATAGGAGCATTTACTACAGACGGTATGCTTAAAAAGTATGATCTTGTTGTGTTAGAAGATGACAGGCAGGCTCTGGTACATTACCGGGCAGTTCCACTGGTCAGAGAGGAAACATTGGAAAAGTATCCGAAGCTGCGGGAAACCATTCAGATGCTGTCAGGAAAACTTACAGACAGTAAGATGGCAGAATTGAATTATAAAGTTGATGAAGAATCGCAAAAACCAGAAGATGTAGCAAAAGAATTTCTAAAAGAGAGTGGATTCATAAAGTGATCAGGCAGACAGGAGGATTTGCCGGAATCATGTGTGGTTTCTGACATTTTGAAAGAGAAGAGGAAATTTGTTTGGAAATAGGAGTTAAGACGCTGATCAAAAACAGTGGGATTCTTGTGCTGTCAAATGCTTCATTAAAAGTAATCAGCTTTTTTTTACTGCCACTTTATACAAATGTACTGCCGCCGGAGGCTTATGGAGTTACAGATACAGTCATTAATGCCTCAACGCTAATGGCTTCCTTGTTTTCTTTAAGTCTGGATTGGGGAATGAATACCTATTTTTATGAGGAAAATAGTACTTCTTTTTACAGGAAGGTTACAAGCAGTGGGATGTTTTATTTTGCGCTAAGCTCATTGGCTTGTTTCCAGTGTGTTATCTTTTCCGGACAGGTATCGGTGTTTTTGTTTAAAGAAACAGACTATCGTTTTGCAGTTGCATTAGGAATCATTACAGCATGTGTAAAATTGTTTTATTTTCCCCAGAGGGTAAGTACCCGTATGCGTGGCAGGCTGAATATGGTTGGAATATTCAGTGTAGCGGAATTAACCGTAACGCTGCTTTGTAATATTATTTTTATACTGGGATTCCGGTTGGGTTATATATCGATAATATGGAGCAGTCTGATTGGACAGGTTACTGCAATGATTTTGTATACAGCTGATGCAAGACAGTATTTGTCTGTAAGAGCAGTGGACTATAACCTGCTGAAAAAGATGCTTACTTATTCGATTCCAATTACACCTACTTTATTATTTGACTGGATTAATAATTTTCTGGACAGGTATTTTATAGGACACTATTTTTCACAGGCAGAAGTGGGGCTTTATGGGATAGGAGCACGTATGGCCGGGATTTTGTCAGTCCTGACAGGTGCTTTTTTATCGGCGTATCCGTCATTTGCATATTCAAATGCAAAGCATGGAGAAGGCAGAAAACAGTATAGTCTGGTGTTAGATTTTCTGGTTATGGGATTGTCTGCAGCTGCAGCAGCTGTTACTTTATTTTCGAAAGAGATTGTTCAGATTATGACGGCACGGGAATATCACAGTGCTTACCGGGTTGTTGGCATACTGCTCTTTGCACATGTCATGCATGTATTAGGTGTTGTAACTGGATATGGGATTACGATTCAGAAAAAAGGAGTTTTATATTTAGGGATATCTGGTTCAGGAGCAATTGTAAATACAGCCGCAAATATTTATCTTGTTCCACGATACTCCTTTTATGGAGCAGCCGCAGCTACGCTGCTTACAGAAATCATTGTTTTTGGAATCAGTTATTATTATTCGCAGAAACTATTTCATTGTGAATATAATCTGAAAAAGCTGACAGTATGTATCATAGGTTCTATGACAGTATCTTATTGTGCATCAGCCTTAAGATTTTGCGAAAAAGACAATATAAAGAGCACAGTGAGGAAGC
>CANTHI010000336.1 GCA_947653505.1 uncultured Eubacterium sp. | reverse complement strand
GATCTGCATGATGGATATCCGTCAGCACCTGCTCCAGCATGGATTTTGTCCAGCCATAAGGATTGGTACACTGTCCTTTCGGGCATTCCTCTGTAATCGGAATCTGTGCCGGATTGCCATACACTGTCGAAGAAGACGAAAAGATAATGTTTTTACAGCCATTTTCACGCATTGCATCAATCAGCGTGAGCGTACCGGAAATATTGTTGTTATAGTATTCCCAAGGCTTTTGTACAGATTCTCCAACCGCTTTTAAACCTGCAAAGTGAATACAGCTTTCGATTTTATTTTCCGCAAACAGTCTGCCAAGAATCTCACGGTCTAAAATATCTCCTTTATAAAACTTAAGATCTTTTCCTGTAATCTGTCTGACCCTGTCCAGTGATTTTTCACTTGCATTGCTCAGATTGTCCAGTACAACGACTTCATAGCCTGCGTTTAACAGTTCTACACATGTGTGGCTTCCGATATACCCTGCTCCGCCTGTTACTAAAATTGCCATAATGTTTACTCTCCTCTCTATTCTTTAGCAGCAAAACTGCCCTGCATCTTTATGCTTTTAGTTTATCCCTGTTTACACGAAATGTACAGAAAAAAATGTATAATAAACATGTAATTTTGTTGCATAAATACAAAAATTGCTATATAATGCTGACAGCAGCCTGTTCCATCAGAACAAACCTTCACGGAGGACCCGCATGGTGCAATCAAATTATAAAAACTCATACAAATCCACAGAAAAAGAACTCGTATCCTTAGCCGTATATAATGTAGGCTACCAGAAATGCGACCCGCAGTACCAGTGGGGGCCCGGCGTCAGGGACCACTATCTGATTCACCATATCATCTCCGGCAGGGGACGTCTGAAAGTAAAGCAGACCTTTTTTGACCTGCAGGCCGGAGATTCTTTTTTAATCTATCCGGACACAGAGGTTTCCTATACCGCAGATGTAACAGAACCGTGGGAATATGCCTGGGTAGGATTTAACGGCTCAGATGCACCAATTATTTTAAAAGCAACTGATTTTACTCCCTCCTGCCCTGTCATTGCCAATACCCCTTATGGAAAGGAACTGACGCACCAGCTGCGTCATATCTATGAAGTGCGCGGAAATGATTTTAAAAGCGCTGTTGAAATGACCGGCCGGCTGTATACGGCGCTGGCTGTCTTTTTAAAAGGCGCGGGAGATCCTCCGGCGCAGAATAATTACCATACCTATGTGCAAAAAGCCATCGAATATATCACAGCACACTATTCGTACCCAATCACCGTTGAGGATATCGCAGATTATGTCGGCTTAAGCCGCAGCCATCTGTTCCGCTCGTTTGAGACCGTACTGCAGATGTCGCCCAAAGAATATCTGTCCCGGTTCCGGATCAGGCAGGCCTGTTACCTGCTGCGGCATTCCAGCCTGTCGGTCACTGCAATCGCCAATTCTGTCGGATTTGAGAGCAGCCTTTACTTTTCAAAAGCATTTAAAAAAGTAAAGCAGATACCTCCGCGGGAATACAGGCTGAAGCACAGCAGCCAGCAGGCCACGGAGCCAGCAGATCCTGATACAGCATTGTGAAAACAGCGGTGAATGCAGTGCCGGGCAGGGGCATGCACGAATTTAAGCGGTTCCCTCATCCGGCGTCCGGGAGGCCAGTATATGCTATTTCTATTTTATCCATGTCAGGTCTTCTTACCTTCCGGAGCGGCCACAACTCTGTGCACTTTCTCATGTTCCGCTTTATTTTTCTGCCGTTCACACTGCCTGCGGCATCTGTCCAGCAGCTGTACAAACTCCTCTTCTTTGCGCAGAAAATCATACTCCGGATCACTCTCCAGCATCTTTAAAAGCGGAGGCAGCAGCTGGTCCGCAATCCCGGCAGTTTTCTCTGTCTGCGGATAAAGCAGATAATAGAGCACAGACTGGCCCATGTGAAACGGCTTTTTCATTTCTTCAAGCATCTGATTCAAAATCGACAGGCTTCCCTCTACATCTTTCGTTTTTCTCGCGACAGCTTCCAGACCGATCAGAGGCGTATATCCCCATGTGTCCAGCGCAGTGGCAGCTTCCTGTGCTTTTTTTGCGATCTGTTTTGCAGCTTCTGTTTCTCCTCTTGCTAGCTCCAGATCAATCAGCCTCCAGAGAATACCTGTAACTGCCTGTGTCACCTGCAGCAGGTTTTGCTCCAGCAGCTTCACGGCCTGTTCTATATTCCCTGTTTTCCAGTATACATCCGACTGCAGCAGATCTTTGTTCAGCAGGGAAGGCCCCGGCAGCCGGTCCAGCACCTGCTGCGCTTTTTCAAAATTTCCACACTGTACATATTTTGAAGCCACCATAAATCCTGCCCTGTTTTTTATTTCCTCATCCTCACTGTCCATCGCCCGCTCATACCATGCCAGAAGCTGCGGCCGGAAGCTTTCTTTTTCATGTTCCGGCAGCTCCGACATCAGCATCACTCCTTCCAAAACCGCCGCCATGCCTTCCAGCAGGGCACCGCAGTCCGGATACTGCCGGATCTTTTCTTCTGCCATTGCAAAGCCTGCTTTTATCCCGCCTGTCCGTGCCTCCCGTGCCGTTTCTTCCTGAATCTTCCAGATTTCCTGCTGTGTCGGCCTTTCCCGAAAGCAGAACAGTGTATTTAAATCTGTCCTTAACAATCTTGCCAGCTTTGGAATGAGCGTAATATCCGGATATGCGGTTCCTTTTTCCCATTTATGGACAGCCGGCGCCGACACGCCCAGATACTCTGCTACCTGTCCCTGTGTCAGCCCCATCGCGCGACGTTTTTCGTAAATAATGGTATGCATTTCCATATTCATTTCCTCCTGCTGCATCTTTTCGTATGATAACCAGTCCACACAATTTTTATATAATCCTCATAAAATTATTATAGCAGGCAGCCACCATCCGCACAATAGAGCGGTTGTTAAATAAAATGGAAATTTTTTAACCAGAGGTTATCCGCACGATATTCTCACACCGCCACGCATACTGCTCCTGCGACAATACAGAGTACGCCAAGCACCTTTTTTTTCGTAATGGATTCGTTCAAAACCAGATACGACAGCAGCATTGTCCAGATATAAGTAACCGAAGAAACCGGAAGCACGACGGAATAGTCCAGATACCGCAGCACGAGTATATTTAGCACAGACGCAGCCAGATAGATTATTCCCCCGATATACAGATTCACATTGCAAAGCATTTTTAAAAATCCGTCACTTCCTGATGCCCTTTTAAAAAAAATCGAAGCTGACGAACCCATAAATGTCATGCATAAAACCATGCCATAATAAATCATTCCGTATCTCCTCCCGCAATCAGTATCACACCCGTAGTAATGATGACAATGCCTGCTACCTTAAGCACCGTGATCTTTTCCTGCAATACGAAAAACCCAAGTACGGCGCTCAGCACATAGTTTGCACTCATCATCGGCTGCAGCACGGATACGCTGCCATACCGGTACGCCAGAAGCATCAGTATGGCTCCCAGTCCGTATAATGCAAATCCAAAAAGCATATACCAGACGCCATTTGTCACAGAAAGTTTCCAGAGCAGCTGTCCGAGGCATGCCAGGACCGCCGCAGACAGCATCAGTATGATTCCCTTTTTATTTTTTTCAAATGATTCACGCATAGAATCTCCCCACAATTATGCCCTGCCGGAATATAAAACGCCCCCGCAAACAAATACGTTTACGAGGGTCAGATACCTCAGCAGAGCCTGTCCATTAAGCTGCTTTTTCTTTTGCAATCTCAGCCAGTTTTGCAAAGCCTTCTGCATCATTGACTGCCATATCAGCCAGAACCTTACGGTTCAGGTCGATATTAGCCATTTTTAAACCATGCATAAATTTGCTGTAAGAAATCCCGTTCATTCTGGCAGCCGCATTGATACGTGCGATCCACAGACTACGGAACTGTCTCTTTCTTTCCTTCCGTCCTCTGTAAGAGGTTGCCAGCGCACGCATAACAGACTGTTTTGCAACACGGTACTGTTTGGAACGCGCGCCTCTATAGCCTTTTGCTAACTTTAATACTTTTTTATGCTTTTTCTTTGCGTTTAAGCCGCCTTTTACTCTTGCCATATCTGATCTCCTCCTTCATTTATTAAATGTATGGTAAAATCTGCTTCATGTTCTTTACATTGGATGCATCTACCGTTGTTGCTTTTCTGAGATTTCTCTTTGTCTTCGGAGACTTCTTTGTCAGAATATGTCTCCGGTAGGCTTTATTTCTTTTTAACTTCCCTGATCCTGTCACTTTGAAGCGTTTAGCGGCTGATCTTTTTGTTTTCATTTTTGGCATGATTTATTACCTCCTTATAATTAAGTACTTCCGTTTATTTCTTTTCTGCCAGCACCATGCTGATCGCACGTCCTTCGACTTTTGGCGCCTTTTCCACTACTGCCACCTCTTCCAGCTCTTTCGCGATATCATCCAAAATATGCCTGCTGGCCTGCATGTGGGCCATCTCACGTCCACGGAAACGAAGCGTTATTTTTACTTTGTTTCCTTTTGTAACAAATTTTCTGGCAGCATTAATTTTGGTATTCAAATCATTTGCTTCAATATTTGGCGAAAGGCGCACTTCCTTAAGCTCTACCACCTTCTGCTTTTTTCTGGCCTCTTTTTCTTTGCGGGCCAGCTCATAGCGATACTTTCCATAGTCGATAATCTTGCAAACCGGCGGTTTCGCGGTCGGAGCAATCTTTACCAAATCAAGTTCTGCCTCCTGCGCAAGCTTCATTGCTTCTTTTGCGGACATGATTCCAAGCTGCTGTCCGTCTTCACCAATTACACGAACTTCCCTGTCACGGA
>CANTHI010000335.1 GCA_947653505.1 uncultured Eubacterium sp. | reverse complement strand
TATTCATCCAGCATATCAATCTGTTCTCTTGTCATCCCTTTTTTAAGCTGTTCCCACAAAATCTGAAGCCCCTGTATAAACTGCTGATTCATCATGATTCTGTATCTCTCCTTCCCAGAGCGTGTTTGAAAATGCTTTCCATGAGATGTGCTTCCCAGTTTGTAGAGAATTTATCCCAAATCCAGGTTCCATCCGGGCAGAAATTAGAGTTTCGTGCTGACTGATTCACGTCAGTGCAAGGCAAAATTTCGACGACGATGCAGGGTTTATTGAGGATTTTTGCCATGTAAGCCCGGTTATTTCCATACAGTTCCTTACCATGTTTGCAATAGTGCGATCAATGGACGGAGCACTTTATAGTATTTATTTTGCTGCTTAAACTCTGGCCTTTTATCAAGATCTATCTTGATGGCATGAAAGTCCCTATAGGAATGCGACCGGATCACGCTGCAGGCTGCCTCTGCCCCTCCTGCGTCCAGTCCATTGGCATGCAGCGCTAATGCTACAGCATGGATACATCTGCGGTGGACATTCTTCATACAGTTATTTGACAGCTGCTCCCTCATCTGTGCATCCCGCCGGATTTTCTGATACCATTCTCCTCCATCCTTTTGTCCAAAAACCGCAATCAGCAGACGGCACCACCCCTGCAGATCAGAAGCTGCCACGCATTTTCCTATTTCAGCCAGATACTGCCGCTCTGTCAGCTTTTGCTGATTCTGAAGCATATGCAAAAAAGATACAGATACCTTTTGTTCCCTAGCATTTTGCTCCGGCTGTTTTTTCTTTTTCTTCTTATTTTTATTCCCTGTTTTCTCCTTATTTTTTTGATCCTGAATGAGTTGCCCGTCTTTTGTTATTTTTTCCGGACTATCTGATAAATCTATGTTATTTTTACCGGCTTCAGATACCTGCCCTGCTTTTTTTAAATCCGGACCAGATACTGATTTTTGTTCATTCATTTTTCCTGACCGAAACGTTTGCTCCAGGACTACTGATTCTTTTTCATTTATTTTCGCCGTTTTAGATGCCTGTTCAGCACTGGATGATGCCCCTTCACCATTTGCTTTGTCTGTCCGGGATGTTTGTACCGGATTGGTTAATGCATTTTTATCCGCTTTGCCGTCTTTCTTATTCTTATCGGCCTTTTTCCCTTTTTTCCCTTTTTTTCCCGCCTTCTTTTTCGTATCCAAAGTCTTCCGGCTGATCCGTATTCCACGTTCCCGCCAGAAATCTATCGGTATATCATAGCCTTTATCATTTGAATAAATACAAAAGGATGCTTTCGGATGCCTGACTGTCAGATACGACAGCACCCCGATCAGCTGGTAATCCAGCGCATTATTCCCAATCATACACTCTAACCAGAGAATCTGCGGATGATGAACCTGCCGGAGAAATACTTCCTCCAGGCCCTTCGAATGATTCACCGTATAAAATACAAGCACCCGGTCCTTCTTTTTTATTGTCTTCATCAGATCAAACCATCTGTCACCAACATTTTCCGTATCAATGAAATAGTATTTTCGTTTCAAAGTAGTAATCCTCGCAATATCATTTTTTCGTTTTCTGACTCTTTTATTTTCTGACTCTTCTGTTATTCATATTATACATCTTTTTTGTAAATTCATAGTCTTTTTTTCGAAAAAATGATTTTTTCTTCCTGGCACGGCCTTATGAGGTTGTGGCTATGCGGACGCTGGATGGGAGACAGCGATTATCTGCCTGTCTCATTCCCCGCTTAAACTCGTACCTACACAGAATGTTCCTCTCTCATCTCTTTCTTCAATTTCCTAATGTGCATCCCTATAACCCCGACAGAGCCAGCGGAACGGAAGATCACGATCCAGAACGCAACTGCAGGCAGTGCTGTCAGCAGCATCAGTAACCCGTGCCCTTTTGAAAACAGGCAGATCATACTTGTAACAGACCAGATGACTGCCCACATAAAAGCAAGTATCTTTACTATAATTTCTGTTATCCGGATTCTTCTTAATTTCCACAACATACGTTTTGCTTTTTTATCCTCTGCTTTTATTTGTGACTTCCACGCTTCCTCGTCAAATTCGCCGCTAAGAAATAAGATAGGTCTGGTTTCTTTTAAATCCATCTGATACACCTCCTGTTCATACAGAATACATCTGTCTACTTACTATATATCATATCACGAATCTTTCATTTGCGCTAGTACTATTTGTATCATTTAAACATGTTTTTTGTCATTTTACTATATTTTACGTCTTATATTAGAAAAAAGAAAAACCCGCTGCCATTGAAATAATAGCAGCGGATATCTCTTTCTTTTCATGTTATATTGATAACGATATGTAAATAGCCTGTGTCATTTGTCTGTTTTTTATTTTTATTTTTTCATTTACATCTATTTATTATATCTTTTCTACGTATTTCTGTGCCCTTTTATAATCAGGCCGGCCATCGATACCGCTCAGTTTGTAATCTACGCCATAATAACTATGTGTTTTATCAATGAGGCTCCATGTCGGATCGTATACTTTGCAATCTGCCTCAGCCCAGCCATGCCCGCCACTGGATATTGCGTAGCAGTCCTGATACCCTGCCGCGTCTGCAAGAAATGCAAATGCTGCCCCAAATGCATAGCAATTTCCATGACCACTTTCAAACAGATCCATTGCGTAATCCAGCTCCCACTGTCCGGAATACTCAAATACCGGAGAACCGCGGTATTGAAACTGCTTTAACAGATAATCAAAGCATTTTTGCAGTTTTTCTGATTTTTTCATTTCCGCTCTGACTGCTTTTTCCACGATCTGATTTGCCCTGATTAACACATTTAGCTTTGCTTCACTTTTTGAAGTAATCTTAGCTTTTCCTTTTTTTCCAAGACGGATGCCATTGACTGTTTTCGATGTTTCCATAAAGCCTTTTTTCCCGTTGGCAATCTTAAAATAGTAATAATCATCCCCGATCTTTTGCCATCCGGTTTTTTGAATGCCATTTGATGCAAAATAGTAATAGTTATTTTGAATTTTTTTCAATCCGGTTACTTTTTTTCCCTGCTCATAGTAAAAACATCTCTGATTCCTGCTCTTCCATTTTCCTGACGCGGTCTTTTTTGATTCTGTTTCATCCGGGTCTGTTTCATTTTCTTCAAAGTATTCCGAATCCGCAGATATTTCTACCGGAATCTCATCCGCCCGGACAAACCGGACGTTTTGAAAAAGCAACAGCACAGAGACAGCCAGCAATGGCTGCCACATATTCTTTCTCTTTTTACTCTTCATTCCAGAATAACTCCTAACCCCTTATATTTAATATTCTTCTGTCTCCATACTGCCATCGGAGTAGTATATCTCTACATATCCATGTCCGCTTCCATCACAGTCGTCATATTTCTCTCTTCTGATTTCCGTTTTCTCTCCATTACGGTCAGAAGACGCATTTTTCTGATCTGCATCCCCTGACACATCTGCCTGATCTGTGGTCCCACCGGCATTATCAGGTAATGTGTTTTCCTGTGCCGCGTCATCGGACGGTGCATTCGTTTCCGCGTCTGTTTTTGCCGATGCATCGCTCCCGCTGCCTGTTCCACAGCCTGTCGCAAATCCTGCAGCCAGCAGTATTGTCAGTATTACTTTTTTCATTCTCATCTCTATCCCGCCTTTTTATATTTTATGTCTGACCACAGCGCGCATCCCATAGCCTTCATATGGCACATTATAATAACTGTTAAAATCCCTGGATTCTGCAAACAAAGGATCGTATACCCTGCCATTCAGCTCTACCCATGCATGTCCGGTATCCGTAGCGACATTATACTTGCGGATATCCGCATTCATGAAATAAAAATGCTGTTGCCGAAGCCTCTGATACACAGCATCCCTGATTTTTAACCGGATGCCATCCGCTTTACGTCCAGAAAACATTTTACCAGATTCTCTGTCAAAATAATAGTATTCTTTGTCAATCTTTTTCCATCCATATACTGCTGTTCCATCGCTGTCAGCGTAATAAGTGCCACCGGCTCCGGTTATAAACAAAAGTCTGCGTGGTTTGGGGAACTGGTATTTGCTCTGCGGCCTGTATGGTTTGTGTATCAGGGTTTTGCATAAAAGCTGCCGTAGCGATAATTCCTCTTCATTTGATTTCTTTTTATTTTATTGTTCATGTTGTATTTAAATAAAAACACAGACACTCGCAAAAGTGTCTGTGTTTTTATTAGAGATTTTGTAAATATCACAATCCCTGCCCTTTATTTTATTACCATCGGGCAAAGTCCATTACCAGTTTATAGTGCTCCCAATTGTACCTGCAGAAACTGGAATTGTACCTTCCATTGTCACTGACTCACCTGCAGAAGTTTCTGATTCAATTACTCTATAAACAATATATACTTGCATGTCTTTACCAATCGGAGCATCTTTTATGTTACCTGTGCATTCATAATAACCATCCTGGGAAGCATTCACCGCATTCGTATTCCATCTATAAACCGGGAAGCTGCCAGAAGCTATTGTTCCATTCCATGTAGTTTTGTCACCTTCTGTTACTTTACCAATAATACTTACCTGTACATTGGCAATTGCACCAGTAATAGAAGAACCTGTATTTACAGTTGTCTTAAAATCACTGAATCTAAATGTAATTGCTGAGTTGCTAACAGTAGTACTTGAACCTGTAACAGTACCTGTAACATTTACAATACCACCCGGCGTAACAACTTTAAGCGTTGATGCTGGTTTTAAAGTAGATGTTCCTGGATTATATGAAGTACCAGGATTTACAGGTGTTGTTGTATTTGTGATAGCGTTTACGCCAGTCTTTACAGCACCCGGACGAACAGATTCTGTTGTCTTACCAT
>CANTHI010000334.1 GCA_947653505.1 uncultured Eubacterium sp. | reverse complement strand
TACCGGATTGCCGGCAATGATGCGGTAGTAAACGCAGAACTGATGAAGCAGCTGACGACGGAAGGCGCTTATGAAATTACCGAGGATATGAAAGAGTCGCTCAAAGATTTTTATGGAAATTATGCCAGTGAGGAAGAAACTGCCGGTACGATCCGCAGTCTTTATAAAAAGACAGGGTATGTGCTGGATCCGCATACGGCAGTTGCAGCGTGCGTATACCGGAAATATAAAGAAGCATGCGGGGATCAGACAAAAACGGTCATTGTTTCTACGGCAAGTCCGTTTAAATTTACAAGAAGCGTGATGGAAGCGGTTCATCCGGCGTTTGCTTCCAGGAGTGATTTTGAACTGGCCGATGAACTGGGCAGCATCGCGGGTGTAAAGCTTCCAAAAGCCATCGAAGAAATCCGTTCCGCTGAGGTCGTACATCATACAGAGTGCGAAGCGGACCAGATGCCGGATGTTGTAAAGAAGTTTTTGCATATCTAAGCCGGCCAGGGATACAGTCATGGCAAAAATACATGTGCTTGTTCCCAATCAGGAACTGGCTGACTACGCACTGCAGATTATTGCCGAGGAAAAAATGGATTCGTGCAAGGTCGGGGTTATCCGTACGAGCCACGCGGTACAGGCGGCACGGGATGCGATCGGAGAGGGTGCAAATGTCATCGTGGCGCGCGGGCTGCAGGCGGATTTTATCCGCGAGTATACAAAAGTACCGCTTGTAAATATTTCCATGACCGGACAGGAAGTAGGACTGCTCGTGGAAGAAGCAAAGCAGCTGACGGGAAAAGAGCATCCGGTGATTGCGTTTGTCGGACATTATACGATGTTTCCGGATGCCAGCTATATGAACGAAATTTTTCATGCGCAGCTGTTGTTTTATACGTACGAGGACCGTAGCCGGATCGAAACGATTGTGCAAAAAGCGGTAGCGGAAGAGGTGGATGTGCTGATCGGAGGGGAGCGGGTATTAAAGTGTATGCAGCAGTATCCGCAGATTCCGTCCATGTTTTTGCGTACAAGGGAAGATTCCCTGCGCAAAGCACTACATGTAGCCCGCAGAATGGTCTATACTTCGCAGGTGGAAAAGGAAAATCGTGCGCAGTTTCTGACCGTTCTGGAGACGGTATATCACGGTGTGCTCAAGGTCGATATGGAAAAAAACGTGACCGCGGCCAATCATGCGGCTGCATGGATCTTAAACCGTACAGAGTCCGCGTTTATTGGCAAAAAAATATATGAAGTCATGCCGCAGCTGGAGGAAAGCTATCTGGACCGTGTGCTGGACGGCAGCCGGGAGATTCTTACGACAACGATGCAGATCGGGAGAGAGTCTTATATGATATCCATCGCTCCGATCGCATATGACGGAGGGATTACGGGCGCGATTCTTTCGATCCAGAAAATTCCTACCGGAAGCAGGAAGCAGCAGGATCTGTTTGAGGACAATCTTTTATTCGGCTATCTGAGTATGGGTGATTTTAGTAAAATCGAGACCAGATCCGGGCGTATGAAAAAATGTATGGAGCTGGCACGCACTTACGCGCTTTCTTCTGCGCCGGTTATTATTTATGGTGAGACCGGAACAGAAAAAGAGGTGTTTGCGCAGGGGATTCATAATAACGGCTTTCAGAAAAACAGCCAGTACGTGACGGTAAATTGTAGCGGCATGTCGGAAGAACAGCAGATCGCGGTGCTGTTTGGGGAGGGTGCGCAGGATAAGCAGAAGAAAGCCGCGCTGGAACAGGCTGCGTTTGGGACGCTTTTGATCCGTGATATTGATGAACTGTGTCTGCGCTGCCAGTACCGTCTGATGCGGGTCATGCGCTATAAGGTGTTTATGAAAACAGACATTGAAGAGATTCCTTCGATCGAGGTGCGTATTATCGCAACGGCGAGGGAAGAGCTGGCGCAAAAGGTAAGAAACGGTCAGTTCCGGGAGGATCTGTACTATCTGCTCAATGCCTTTGCCATACATCTGCCGCCGCTGCGGGAGCGCAGGGAAGATATCCCTGGCATGGTACAGAATTATTTCCGGCAGTATAATAAAAAATATTCCAAGCGTGTCAGCCTGACAAAAGGAGGCATGGATGCGTTATGCGCCGCACGCTGGGACGGGAATGCGCTGCAGCTGGAACGGTTCTGCGAGCGTCTGGTGCTGACCGCCCATAAGCGGAATATGGACGAGGTGTGCATTCATGAGCTGCTGCTGGAGCTGTATCCGAAAATAGAAACACATGCCGGCATTCCAAGCGTGGTAGTCTACGAGTCTCCGGAAAAAGAAGAGATCGCAAGGGCGCTTGCAAGCTGTATGGGAAACCGGCAGAAGACGGCGCAGCTGTTAGGGATTAGTACGGCAACACTCTGGCGGAAGATGAAAAAGTATGGGATAGAATAAAAAGGAGCAGCGATGTCAAAATATGGGATTGCATAAAAAAGAGCACTGATGTCAAAATATGGGATTGTATAAAAAAGAACAGCGATGTCAAAATGGGATAGAATAAAAAGGAGCAGCGATGTCAAAAAATGAGTATTATATGATACAGGGAGAGGATTACCGGCAGATGGCGGTCCGGATCCTGCAGGAAGCAGGCGTGGCGGCGGATATTGCGGACAGGAGCAGGCGTATCGGTATCAAGCCGAATATCCTTGCGGCAAAAAAGGCGCAGGAGGGAGCGGTAACACATCCGGAACTGGTAGACGGGGTACTGACATATTTAAAGGAAGAAGGATTTTCCAATCTGGTCGTTCTGGAAGGCTCCTGGGTTGGGGATCTTACTTCACAGGCGGTACGTGTGTGCGGCATTTATGATATCTGCAAAAAACATCAGGTCCCGTTTATCGATCTGCAAAAAGATAAGTTCCGGACCGTGGACGCCAAAGGCATGCCGGTATCGGTCTGTGAAGAAGTGTTCCATCTGGATTATCTGATTAATCTGCCGGTGCTCAAAGGACACTGCCAGACGACCGTGACCTGTGCGCTGAAAAACTCCAAAGGGCTGATTCCTAATTCTGAAAAACGCAGATTTCATACACTCGGCCTGCACAAGCCGATCGCACATTTAAACACGGTCATCCATCAGGATTTTATTCTGCTCGATAATATATGCGGCGATCTGGACTTTGAAGAAGGCGGGAATCCGGTTGT
This sequence comes from uncultured Eubacterium sp., assembly GCA_947653505.1. Next base: position 1,711 of record CANTHI010000334.1, on the reverse strand, counting down.
GATGAACCGTGTGCTCGGATTCTGGGATCCGGTGCTTTGCGACAGTTTTGCTGCGGAAAGTATGGGCTACCGGCCGTGTGATATTGATTATATCCGGCTGGCAGAGCAGCTGGGTGTGGGCAGTACGGATGTGGAACACGCCAGACGGGTTGTGCTTGGGGAAGGGATTCCCGAAAAGCAGATGATGCGCCGCAGCAGGCGTGTGTCAGAGCTGGCAGCCTATGCGGACGCAAAAGATGCCTGCTCTGCCTGCTATGGTTCTTTAATCTATGCACTGGACCGGCTCAGTGACGAGGGTCTGTTGAGAGGACACCGGAAGGGCTCCATAGCGATCGGACAGGGATACCGTGGCAGGACGGGAGATACCGGAATCGGGCAGTGCACCAGCTGTTTTGAAAAAAATCTGGGCGGATGTCCGCCAAAGGCTGTGGATATTGCTGAATTTTTACGAAAGCAGTGGAGATAATTCCCATTCGTGGAAAGGAAAAAAGATGTATCAGAATTTGTTATTTGATCTGGACGGAACGCTGACAGATCCTGGGATAGGTATTACCAATTCTGTTTCGTATGCGTTGGAACAATACGGCATTAAAGTGAAAGACCGGTCGCAGCTGTATCCGTTTATTGGCCCGCCGCTGCGGGATTCGTTTGAGGAGTTTTATGGATTTTCCAAAGAAGATGCAGAAATGGCGGTGACATATTACAGGGAGTACTATAAAGAAAAAGGGATTTTTGAAAACCAGCTGTATGACGGTATTCCGCAGCTGTTACAGTCGCTGTGTGATGCCGGAATCAGGCTGTTTGTCGCCACATCAAAGCCGGAATGCTTTGCGGTCCGGATTCTGGAGCACTTTTCCATTCAGCAGTATTTTACGTATGTCGCAGGCTCCTGTCTGGACGGCACCAGATCTGGTAAGGATGAGGTCATTGCCTATGCACTGAAAGCCGGAAACATCCAGGATCCGGCATCTGCGATGATGATTGGCGACCGCAGCTACGACATTACAGGAGCCAAAAAGAACGGACTGGCTTCGGCCGGCGTGCTGTTCGGATATGGAAGCAGGCAGGAGCTGGAAAAAGCCGGTGCAGATTTTATTGCAGCCTGTCCGCAGGATATTTATCCGCTTGTCCTGACAGCCGGTGGAGGCGCCGGGCAATGAGCTTTTCGGCTAAAAAATTTGATGAACTGGGTACTGGCGAGCTGTATGAAATATTAAAATCAAGAGCGGAAATCTTTCAGATCGAGCAGAAGATCCATTATCTGGATCTGGATAATGTCGATTATGACAGTCTGCATTGCTTTATTATGGAAGAAAACAGAGTGACCGCTTATCTGCGGGCTTTTTACCCGGATACGGACCCGGATACCGTAAAAATCGGGCGGGTCCTGACTTTGCGGCATGGGAATGGTACCGGACGGAAACTGATGGAGCAGAGTATAAGAGCGATCAGAGAAAATATGAAATGCAGGAAAATAAGTATGGATGCACAAAAGCATGCAGCCGGATTTTATGAAAAGCTGGGGTTTCAGGTAGTATCAGGGGATTTTTTGGAAGCAGGGATTGTTCATGTGGGGATGGAGATGGAAATTGCGTCATGGGTGTGAATTTAAAATTGGCTATCCGGACACTGGGAGAGGGCATCTGCCCTCTCCCAGCTGGCTTTCTATAGCAATTCTATCAATTATTGCACATAATTATGCAGTCGAAAG
>CANTHI010000333.1 GCA_947653505.1 uncultured Eubacterium sp. | reverse complement strand
CGAAGAAAAATACCCAAGGGGGCACGCTGTCCGGCGTAACTTTATCAGATTATTTCTTTACAGTTCCTAAACTGGAAAATAAAAACAGTACAGTTTCTGCATTCTGCATGTAAGTTCGCACCTATGGGAGCCGGTCCTGTTTCAGTCTGCACACATCTGCTTCATTGCTTCATGCAGCAGTGCATAGCTTTCCTCACTGGCGGCAACATATGGGGAATCAATCAGATAATCCTCCAGTGCCTTTAACTGTGCACAGGTCCCCTCAATGCCTAATTCCTGAATGGAAAGCGGCATACCCATACCTGCCATATATTGTTTTAACGCTTCTTTGTCCTGCGGCAGACGGTTGTAATAAAGCTGCGTAAACAGTCCCACCGCTACGATCTCTCCATGCAGCGCATGTCTGGCTTCTTTCGTAAAAAGCGTGCGGACGCCGTCATAGATCATGTGCCCCAGCGCGGATTGTGAAAAACTCTTGGTGATGTTAGCGATTACCCCGGTAATGGCGATGTTCATGAATGTGACATCGTAAACGGCTTTGGTCACTTTGTTTTCACGAATATCCGCGACAGCCTGTGGCCCATATTTTTCCAGTACGTCATACGTATAGACTGCCATCTGGTAGGCAGAAAAAAGATCTATTTTATGATCCTCCAAAAGCATAACCGGTTTGCCGTTCTGAATCTCAATTTTTTTCGCCATTGCGTCCAGAATGCCGGCAGCGGCATAACGGACCGGACATTCCGCTATCGTCTGCACGTCGGCCAGCACGGCATCCATCTCGTGTTCAAAGCGCCAGCAGTCTTTCTTTGCGCCATCCGGTGTATACATTACGCTCATGGTCGTAAATGCGGCGCAGGTAGCGATGGATGTCGGAATATTGATACAGCCCAGATGCGCGTATTCAGCTGCCGCTTTTGCAAGGTCCATAATTACACCGCCGCCAATGCCTGCGATCTCATCGCAGCCTGCTGTAAGCGCCTGATCTGCGTATTTTTGCGCTGCTTCATAAGAGCACGGTCCCTGATATTGCTCTACGGTATAGCTTAGACCGGCTGCTTTCATACCAGGCAGCAGCCGGTCCTTTACCGCGTCAAACGCATGGTTTCCGGTCAGTATAAATATCTTTTTTCCAAAACGGGCGATTTCCTCTCCGCACTGTTCCAGCAGCCTTTCTTCCTGACGGTACCGTCCGGCTCCAAATTTTATCGCACTATCCAAAACAATTTTTTCCATTGGTGGTATCCTCCTTCTGATCTGCCAGACGGCAGTTTTTTGTCCTGTACTGACTATAACCAGGGCCGGACGCCGATGCAACAGAAGGAAGGAATAAGATACCAATTTACAACATTTTAGCTGTATTTTATACAAATTTGTCTGAATGATCCGATTCCAGCCTTGCACGGATGACCAGCAGGTGATACTGCATACGCTCCGCGGCTCCGGCTCCGTCTTTTTTTTCAATCGCGTTTACAATATGCCGGTGCTCCAGACATGTCTGCTGCTGGTAACGTCTTGGCGACACATAATCATAAAGAATCTGCATCTGGTGAATCATTGGGATCAGATGATAAATAACATTGTTTCTGCTGCAGTCGGCAACCATCTGATGAAAAGCCATATCCTTTTCCAGCATTTCCTGCGGGGAAAGTGTATCCGTTTCCAGTTCTTTACACAGACGGTACAATTCGCGGATCTCCTGCTTTTGCGCGTTTTGCGCGGCTAACAGCGCTGTCTGCGGCTCGACCATCAGGCGAATCTGCAGTAAATCCAAAAACAGCTTCCGTTTATCATAAACAGCTGACAGACCTAATGGATCACTGCTCAGTCCAAATTTCTCAGAGACAAATGTGCCGCAGCCACGCTCGGTCCGCAGGATATTCTGTCCGGCAAGAATCCGGATGGCAGCCCGCACAGTGGAACGGCTGACTTCCAGCCGGGCGGCCAGCTCATGCTCGTTTGGCAGGCGCATGCCGGCAGTAAGGTTTTCTTTATGAATCATCATCAATAGCGTATCCGCAGTACGTTCCGGAAGCGAGCGGTTATTTACTTTCATATCAGAACTCCTTTCTACGCAGACGCAGACCAGATCTGTCACAAGATGTATTTCAACAGACAGACCGGATCAGGAACAAAAATCACCGGGGGATCAGAAACTGCTTCTGGGCAGTTCCTTAATATTATCGCTTATTTTTTCCATAAATGGGAGGGGTACAGCAAAAAAATTTTTAATGTGAATAACGAACAATATGCGCCATAACATGGAGAACGGAAGGACAGATAACAGTTTCTAATAAATTGTTGTATTTTTCGCTAAATCTGCACCCATGCGGCCCACCAGGCCGTGAATAGTAACATCATTTATAAGTTTATCCTAAGACGCATAAACCAATAGTTGATTTTCTCAGCAGAATCGCTTATAATCGGAATCACAATATCTGGCATGGACAGACCAGAGAAGAAGGTGCATCATGGAGTTTTACGATACAGGCAGTTATGCAGGCTATACAATGGAAACAAAAGTCCGCTACAGTGCATGCAATGCCAATAAGCGGATGCGGATATCCGGCATTCTGGATGATCTGCAGGATACGTGTACATTTCAGGCAGAAGAACTGAGAGTCGGTCTTGCTTATATGCAGGAGCATCAGACGGCATGGGTGCTGAACAGCTGGCAGGCAGATCTGATCCGTAATCCGGTTTTTGGTGAGAAAATCCGTATTTCGACCTGGCCTTATGGATTTCAGGGATTTTTGGGATATCGTAATTTTAAAATAGAGGACGAAGCGGGAAATATGATCGTCCGTGCAAACTCCGTCTGGGTATTTATGGATATACAAAAACACAGACCGGCCCGTATAGCGCCACAAGTGGCGGATGCTTACCGGGTACAGCCGCGGCTGGAAATGGAGTATATGGACCGTAAAATCCCTGAGCTGACGGCAGATATGGCTAAAACGCAGGATGCTTTCCGGGTACCGCGTTACTTTATCGATTCGAACCAGCATGTAAACAATGCGAAATATATTCTGCTTGCAGAAGAGTTTCTTCCTGCGGATATCCAGCCGGTGCGTGTGCGCGCGGAGTACAAAAAGCCCGCCGTATATGGGGATACGATATATCCGCTGCTGCGGCAGCAGTCAGATTGCCAGACAGTACAGCTGAACGGGGCAGATGGAAAACCATATACCATGATAGAGTTTTACATACAACAAAGGAAATAAATGTAGGTGATGCATTCTGTTATTCAGATGCATATGAAAGGAGCCACTATGAAACTAGGCGAATACCAGACGCTGCATGTCGTAAAACAGGTCGACTTCGGTATCTATCTGGCGGAAAATCCACAGGACGAGACACGGGTGCTGCTTCCGAAAAAACAGGTGCCGCCGGATATCCGGACAGGTGACAGGATGGAGGTTTTTTTATACAAAGATTCCAAAGACCGTCTGATCGCAACGACCAGCCAGCCAAAACTGACGCTCGGAGGTTTTGCTGCTTTAAAAGTGCTGACGGTCGGAAAGATCGGGGCGTTTTTAGACTGGGGTCTTGAAAAGGATCTGTTTCTTCCATATAAAGAGATGACCGCGGAAGTCCATGCCGGGGATGAGGTACTCGTGACATTGTACATTGATAAGAGCCGCAGACTTTGCGCAAGCATGAAAGATTTATATCTGCTGCTTTCTACGGATTCTCCATATCAGAAGGATGATTCCGTGAATGGCCGTATTTATGAGTTCAGCGATAACTTTGGTACGTTTGTGGCTGTTGACGATCAGTATTCTGCCATGATTCCTGCCCACGAAGACTGTTCTATGCGAAAAATCGGAGATGTCATAGAGGCGAAAGTAACAAATGTCAAACCAGACGGCAAGCTGGATCTGACGCTTCGGGAAAAAGCATATCGTCAGATGGATGCTGACGCGGAAAAAGTCATGCAGGTAATCGAAGCCTATGCAGGCGTTCTCCCATTTAACGACAAAGCTTCCCCGGAAGTGATTAAGCGGGAAATGAAAATGAGCAAAAACGCATTTAAGCGCGCAGTGGGACATTTATATAAAGAACGGAAAATAGAAATCACAGAAAATGCCATACGGAAAACAGAATCCTGAGCCGCTGGCACAGAGCGGATGCCTGCACGGCCCATCAGCATGGTCTGTACAGGCATCCGCCTTAGTATTTACGCATATACGTCAATATTGCCGCCAATACCAGGATTTACAGACTGCTCCATAGCTTTGATCATATCTGCGCCCATCTCCTGTGTCAGATCCAGCTGCTTGCTCAGCATGGCGATAGAAATATCGCTAGGCTTTGTTGTAGAGATAGCAGGCATCTGTGCGAGGGCGATATCTGCTAATGCACCGATTTCCATAGAAACACCTCCTTAATAAGTAGAAAAAAATGCAGCCAGTGATACAACAGTTCCGGCTGCGGTGATCTGTTACATGATAAATTATACCCGCCTGTTCTGGAAAATGCAACAAAAACAGCAGACGGGGCAAATTTTCTCTCCCAGCGTCCGCGCAGCCAATGGGGGCAGATTCCCATAAGCGCGAACTTAAGCGGAAATACAACAATTTACATAAAAATGTTACATATTGGCTAACCGGACGCCGGATGGGAGGCGGTAATCTGTCTGCCTGTTCCTTTTCCAGAATGTAAGAAGTTCTAAGTATTCTGCATCCAGTCTATGGTACCGGACGGGCGCGACACCTGGTGCCCAATGGGGCATGCTATTCGCTTCTGGCGTTCCGCCAGCAGCTAAAGGTGCCGCTTCGGCTTCGCCGCCTGTGTACCTCGCAGAATACCAAGAACTTCTAAGCATTCTTCCAACGTCTCAGGCAGACAGATCACCGCCTCCCAT
>CANTHI010000332.1 GCA_947653505.1 uncultured Eubacterium sp. | reverse complement strand
GCGGATAATATAAAGATGGAGAATGAGACGGTACAGACAGATATGGAGAAAAAGACAAAGGGATTTAAAAGTCTTACAGTGATGCTGATAACGATCATTTTTATTATGGTAGCCATTCCGACCATCGGTCTGGCATGTCTTGGGATTCATTATCTGAAAGAATCCATGAATGAATCGGACGGGCTGTACGAAGAATCCATGACAGATGGTTATAAAATGGAAATCAAATCCCAGGTGCAGGGAGCGCTTGCGGTTGTGCAAAGTTATTACGATAAGAGCCAGAACGGTGAGATGAGCGAACAGGAGGCGCAGAAGCTGGCAACAGACGCTGTACGTGCCATGCGTTACCGTGATGATGCGTCCGGATATATCTGGATAGACGGTGAAGACTGTGTGCTTGTCATGCATCCGATTCTGACGGAGCAGGAGGGAACCAACCGGAAGGATCTGACAGACCAGAATGGTGTCAAGGTAACGCAGAGTGTTGTATCGGCGGCGCAGTCCGGAGGGGATTATCTGGAGTTTTATTTTACAAAATCGGACGGAAAGACGGTTGCGCCGAAAGTTGCTTACGCGCAGATGTTTGAACCCTGGGGATGGGCAGTAGCGACGGGCAACTACGTGGATGATATGAATGCAAAAATTGATGGCATGAAAGATAACATCCAAAAGAGGTTTTCCAAAATGCTTATGATTTATGGGGTTTCCGCGGTTGTTATGCTGATTGCGGCACTGGTGATATCTACGGCAGGCGGTCTTAGGATTACGAAGGGAATTAAGCTGGTGGAGGCTAATCTGCATCAGGCAGCAGAGGGTGATCTGAGCTTTACAGTCAATCCGTCACTGATGCAGCGTGCCAATGAGATCGGTGAAATGGCACGTTCACTGGAAAATGTCCGCCAGTCACTGGCAGGTATGCTGGGCAGTGTGGTACATACCGGAGAGGCGCTCAATGAAAGCAGTGAAAGGTTCAGCGAAAAATTTGAACATATTTCAGAAAGCATCCGCAATACCAATCAGGCAATTGATGATCTGGCACAGGGAGCTACAAGTCAGGCAAATGAAACGGAAACAGTAAATGATAAAATCAAAGAGCTTGGAAACGTCATTGAAGTGGAAAAAAATGGCGTGGAAAGACTGGAAAAAACTGTATCCGCGATGGCAGGGCATACAGAAACCGCTTCTACGAGTATAGGGGAACTGGATCATATTACAAAAGCTACTATTGATACGATTGAAATCGTATCTGAGCAGACGAATAAAAATAATGATGCCGCAGCGAACATCAATAAAGCGGTAGAAATTATCAAAGGTCTGGCAGCCCAGACAAATCTGCTCTCACTCAACGCGAGTATCGAAGCAGCCAGGGCCGGAGAAGCCGGCAGGGGATTTGCAGTTGTGGCAGAAGAAATCCGCAATCTTTCCGAAGAGTCGTCCGGCAATGCACAGGAAATTGAGGAAATCGTAAAAGAGCTTGTGGAAAATGTGGAAGTATCCGTAAACAAAATGCAGGAAGTTACGGATAATGTACAAAAACAGCAGAAGTGTCTGGATGAGACCAGAGAGGCATTTGGCCATCTGAATATGGAAGTCACGCAGGTGGAAGAGGTTACAAAAGAGATCGGCAGCCAGACAGAGATTTTAAATTCCCTGAAACAGATTGTTACGGATTCGATCTCGAATCTGGCAAGCGTAGTGGAAGAAAACGCGGCATCTACCGAAGAAACCAGCGCCAGCATGACACTGTTATCCCAGACCATTATGGAATGTAGTGAGGATACGCAGGGACTTGTGGCTCTGAGCCACAAACAGAATGAGCAGGCAGGAAAGTTCCGGCTGTAAACAGGAGAAATGATGAATCCATATGTGCAATATATGTATAGTTATCCGCACAAAACGGCTTATCGTCCGCTGGAAGGGGTTTCGCTTGCTTCCTATGTCCATCTGCTAAAAGGCGGCGGGCATGGGCTGTATGTCCACCTGCCGTTTTGTCAGACAAAATGCGGGTACTGCAACCTGTTTTCGGTTACAGGACAGGGTCAGGAACAGACAGACCAGTATCTGGATGCACTCAGACGGCAGTGCATCCAGTATCGTGGGCTGCTGCATCCGGTGCAGGCGCGGTTTGATGAACTGGTGATCGGCGGCGGAACACCGCTGTATCTGAGCCAAAACCAGCTGGAGCGGCTGTTCGGGATGCTGGCCGGCTGGTTTTCATTTTGCGAAAAACCGGACATTGTTGTTGAGACAGCACCGAACCAGACAGATGCACAAAAACTAAAACTCCTAAAGCAGGCAGGTGTCACGAGAGTGAGCATGGGAATCCAGAGTTTTCAGGATATAGAGCTGGCTGCGCTCCGGCGGGCACATGATGCGGCAGCAGCACAGACTGCCCTGCATCTTGTAAAATCTGCAGGTTTTTCCTGTGTCAATACGGATTTTATTTATGGGATTCCGGGACAGACGACGAAAAGTCTTCTGTCCTCGTTAAAAAAAGCGCTTTCGTTTTGCCCGGATGAGATTTTTCTGTATCCGCTTTATGTAAAGCATGGTGCGGGTCTGCTGCATGATGGCGTCGTACCGGACGCCGGACAGGCATATATCCAGTATCAGCATGCGGCGGATTTTTTAAAAAGCAACAGCTGGAGGCAGGATTCCATGCGCAGATTTGTACACCGGAAAGAAGATACCGCCTATGATTATATGCGGGAGTACCGTGACTGTGGTTCTGGCACGTCGCTGGCGCTGGGCTGCGGGGGAAGGAGCTATCTGGGCCGTCTGCATTTTAGCAGTCCTTATGCGGTTAAAAAAACAGAATGTCTGAAAAGAATAGCAGAGTACAATCATACAGAAGACTTTACGAAAATCACACATGGGATTGTGCTGTCAGAGCAGGAACAGAAACGGCGGTATGTGATCCGGCATCTGTTAATCATGCCTGGAATTTCTCCGGACAGATATAAGGCGGAGTTTCAAAGCTCTTTACTGGAAGACTTTCCGGTTCTTTCAAAATGGACAGACAGCGGTTATGTAACATCTGTCACCAGACCAAAAGTAAAAGATGGCAGACCGGAACCTCCCAGCGGCCAGAACGTATCCGAAGGATGTGAGACTTATCTGGCACTGACTGAAAAGGGTATGGGATTGTCTGATTATCTGGGTCCGCAGCTGATTTCTCCTGAAATTCAGGCATTGATGGAAGAATGGGAGGAGGTACAGACATTTGATCGTTTATCGTGGAAGTCTCAAAAGCTGTAATTACCACTGTTCATACTGTCCGTTTTCCAAACACGCCATGACAGACGTGGCGCTTGCAAAGGACAGGGAGCAGTGGTTTATTTTTGTAGAAAATTATCTGAAACAGGCAGGGCAGTCCGGTATCCGGGCCATGATGCTGGCTCCTTACGGGGAAGCACTGATTCACACATGGTACTGGGAAGGTCTTGCACAGATCTGTGCCCATCCAAAGACAGAAGCAGCAGGTGCACAGACCAATCTGGGATTTGATGTATCCAGACAGCTTCTGCTTTTTAAGCAGCAGGGAGGCAGACCAGAGAAACTGCGAATCTGGGCTACCTTTCATCCGGAGATGACGACTGTCTTTCAGTTTGTCCGCTCGTGCAGACAGCTCACACAGGCAGGGGTGCAGATGTGCGCCGGAGCAGTCGGTGTACCGGAGCAGATACCGGTATTAACCCGACTCAGAAAAGAGCTGCCGGACGGGATTTATTTGTGGATCAACCGGATGGATGGTCTGCGCAGATCTTATACAGCGGAAGAGATACGGGCATTTTCCAGTATTGATCCTTATTTTTACAGGGAACTGCAGCTACATCCAGCGCAGCCGCAAGAGTGCCAGACGCGGTATTTTGCAAAAACCGGTGGCAGGACCGGGATGTGCAATATCAGTACCATGCAGCAGACAGACTGGAAGGAACTGTCTGCCACAAAGGCAGCAGAAACATTCCGGACGTGCGGACAGCGGCAGTGTACCTGTTATCTGGCCTATGGTGGCAGAAATAACCTGGAAAATCAGATGCTGTTCGGACCGTGGCCGCTGTTTCGGATTCCGAGACGGCCAAAGGCTGTGTTTCTGGATATTGCAGGCACGCTGCTGTCACACACACAGATTCCGGAACAGCTGCAGACAGCTCTGGCTGTACTTGTAAAAAGAGAGAAGTCTCTTCTTTTTTTTGCCACAACGCTGCCCTGCCAGGATGCGAAGAAGCGCTGCCGTACCATCTGGCATTTATTTTCGGGAGGAATTTTTGCAGGCGGTGCGCATGTGCTTGTTGAAGAAGCAAAGGAATGTTATGTGCATAAGGAAACCAGGATCCGGGAAGCAAAAGAATGGTTTTATGTTCTGGATGAGCCGCTTGTGCAAAGACTGGTACCATTGCAGCAGCAGTTCCGGTGCCGGATGCTGACAAGCCGCAACAACGGCCGGTGTTATAAAATCACTCTGTTTCGTGCACGCAGAAAACACTGGCAGAAGCAGGAGGCAGAAGCGGTCATGGAATATCTGCCACAGGCAGACAGGAAGCAGGTGCGCTGTCTGATAGAAGGAAACTGTCTGCAGATTCTTCCGGCACCAGCAAATAAGGCGTCCGGTGTACGTATGATCTGTACATGGCTGAAAATCCCGCTGCAGGAGATTTTTGCTGCAGGAGATTCTAAAGAAGATGTGGCAATGATGGAACTGACAGAAAAATAAGCGGCTCCTGTTTTCGGCAGATTTTCAAATATTCAGAAAATCGCAGAAAAAAGTGAAATGGATTTCATCAGAATTTACAAAAAATGCATGAAAAATTAGTTAGAAATGTCAATTTACAAAACAGCATGGAAATAGTATGATGTTATCGATTTCACTTT
>CANTHI010000331.1 GCA_947653505.1 uncultured Eubacterium sp. | reverse complement strand
GCGGTTGCTCATAAATTTGGAAGAAACTATATTGGAATTGAATTAAACAGAAAGGAGGCACCAGTGGAAGGAAAGTTTGGTAACTACAATCATTTTGCCGGCTGGATAAATACAGAAAAGATTACCTGCAGTACGGACGGTATCCAGACAGAACCGGAAGAAACCGTACGCAGACGGCTGAAAACACAGTACTGCATTTTATACCGGCAATGGAACGATTTATGGAAGCAGTGGGAACAGTGGCAGCCGGATACAGCACAGATCCATCAGGATTTGAATGCCAGCGCGTTAAGGCCGGTAGCAACAGATCATGGAGTGATATGGCAGCAGACACCTTATTTACTAAAAGATCTGCTCGCGTGGAACAGAGGTTATTTTCAGAGGGCGTTTGGGGAAACGGAGCAGGAGCCGGGACATACGTACAGGCACAGCTATGCGGATAAAATCATAGAAATTGGAAAATGGCCGGAGGACCGTGTGCACGAGATCAGCTATTATACGCAGCCACTGCCTGTACCGGGCAGTAATACGCAGCCGCTGTCTTCACCGGACAGTTTAACGGTCAGGACAAAGACGGATAAGAACCATGCGGAAAATATACTGGAATACTTTTTTTGCGGGGAGCAGCCGATGCTCAATGTGATGTATTTTCCGCAGCAGGAGCGGGCGTCCCAAATGCTGAAAAAGCATAAGTATCATCTGCTGTTTGACGAGGTGGGAACCGGAAAAAGTGTCTGTGCGCTTTATTGTATCAGAGATGTAATCGCCAGAAAAAAGCAGGAGGCAAAAATACTGATTGTCTGTCCGGGCGGCAAAAGAAAGGAATGGAAGCATGATATCCAAAGGCAGCTGGGCCTGTATGCGCACTGTGTGGATTCATCCGAAGCGTACGGCAGTGATATAAAACGCTTTTATTTCAGGGAAAAAGAACCGATGCTGTTTATCGAAGGGCAGACGAAAAGCCAGATGCAAAAAGAGCTTGAGACATGGAAGGATGGCGAAAAATGGGATTTGCTGGTGATTGACGAAGGGCATCTGTGTTTCGATAATTATGAAACTCTGCATGCGGACCGGGCGGTTTTGCTGACAGCAACGCCGGTAATCGTCCATACGAAAAGGAAACCGGATGGCAGTCTGGAACGTGCGGGGGAGCCGCGAAAATTAGACGCTTATCAGAACCTGCTTGGAAATATTACTGACAGTGTGTATGATGAACAGACTCTTTGGGATACACAGCCCCTTCAGAATCTGTTTTCGAAAAGCGAACTGTTTACCCAGCTTTTCCGGGAGGATCTGGACAGTCAGGCGAATGTACGCAGGATTATTTTTCTGGAATGCGGCCGGATGAAACAACGGCAGAAATATCTGGATCTGCTTGGATACGCTGCCGGAGGGCTGACGCGTCTGCATTATGAGCAGGATGACGATTTACTGATGGAAGGCGTATTTGACAGATTTTCTCAAAAGGTTACAGAACTGGCAGGCGATCCGGGTGAAAAACCGGTATTTCCCAACGAAAAATATATGGAGCTGTCAAAATTTTTACAGCAGAGTGAAAAGTCTTATATCATATTTTTTCATATGACCTGGACGACAGATCATATTTACGGCAGGCTTATCAATGATCCGGATATCCGGAAAGAAAATCTGATCATTGCAAAAAAGCACGGAAAAGAAAGCGCCATGTTTCCAAATATGGCTGACAATATGCTCTCTTATATGCAGACGCAGATAAAAGAAGGAAAACGCGTGCTGTTTTTAACGACCGGGCAGACCGGCGGGACCGGACTGAATCTTGGATATTTTCACGGCGTGATCCATTACGAGCTGCCGTTTACCTGCATTGAACTGGAACAGCGTTTTGGGCGGGTAGACCGGATGGATCAAAAAAGCGGACAGGAAAAAGAGATGGTATTTTTACTGAATCGTGATGAAGACAACCCGATGTTCCGCTACAGCGCGCTAAAAATTACAGAAACATGCAAATATCTGCCAGTGCGCAATACGGTTCTTTTTTACCGGGAATTTATCGACCAGATGATCCGGGTCATGAAAATGGCGCTGTACCTGCTGCTGCATGGAGAGCCGGGGAAGCTGTCAGAAGAAGGCGGTCAGAAAGAAACCTGCGGGAATGAAACCGGTGGGAATGAAACCAGCTGGAAAAAAACCGGCTGGAAAGAAACCATTGAGGAACTGCTTAAAAACCGGGAAAACTGCTGGCGCGACGTATGGGACGGGCTGACGGACAAAAGAAAAAAGCTTCAAAAGATCCCGGATACAGCCCAAAAGCAAACCAGCGGCGAAGCCAGCAGGGAAATGCATAGGGAAATAAACAAAAAAATCAGGATGATCGAGGAAGCCTGGGACAACAATCGGGACCAGTGGGAGGGACTGCCGACGGATCTGACATGCGAAGAGACGGAGTATCTGAATTATTTTTATCAACACAAAGATCTGTTAAAAGAGATCAAAACTGCGGACAACAGGCTGTACTGGTTAAGTAGGGAAATCCAAAACTGGTGTAACCTGCTGGAACTGAAGCTGCCACCGGCAGACAGCGGATGCACACGGAAAGATGCGCAGGCATTGCGGTCTGAAAGCGGCGGACGTCTTCCGGAAGAAGAATTTGTTTCCTACGACGTAGTTGAGGAACCAGACAGCGAAGCACCGCCGGAAATGGAAGAAGCAGACACAGACTCCTCCGGTACGGTATTGCGGATCGAAGTGGAAGAAGCGGGGAAGAACATGGAAGCCGGAATATCCCATATCTGGGAGAGCACGCGGGACGGACGTTCCCGTATGGACGCCTTTGCGGACACCGTCCATACGTGCAGGAGCCTGCTGGAAGAGCTTGAAGCACAGAAAAAGACAGATGCGCATACCTATACGGGACTGTTTTATATTGAAAATGGAATATACAAAAGGCAGAGCGTAGCGGATTTCCGGAAAGAGCATATACCATTGCAGGATGAAATATAAAGATACAGAACAGGAGGCAGGATGGAAGACGCAGAAAGATTAGAAAGCGCAAAAAGCACACAAAGCGCAGAAAGATTAGAAAGCACGGAAAGCACACAAAGCGCAGAAAGATTAGAAAGCGCAGAAAGCACACAAAACATAGAAAGATTAGAAAGTGCAGAAAGATTAGAAAACGCAGAAAGCACAGAAAGATTAGAAAACGCAGAAAGCACACAAAGCACAGAAAGATTAGAAAACGCAGAAAGAATACAAAGCATAGAAAGATTAGAAAGTGCAGAAAGAACAGATCAAAAAGAACAAAAAGAACAAAGAGAACACAAATCGCAGAGACAGCAGCACAAAGGGGAGCCGGATGAGATTACAGCAGACGATATCGCCAATTATTTTATCAGCCCAGGAAAATATGCGGGAGATAAAAAGCTGCTGCAGGATAAAATCCAAAAACTGGATCGTTATTTACTGCATCCGGCTTTATGCAATGTATGTGAGAAACAGGAAGAGACAGAAGCAGAAACCATCAGGCTTTATGACAGCCTGTGCAGCCGGTGCGCAAATGAGACACTGCTGCCAGCCGTGATCCGCAAAACGCTGGCGGATACGCAGGGGTTAAGCGCTACGAAGCATTACAGGGAAAGCTATTTTAACGAGATTATACAAAACGCGAATGACAATACCGATCCCCAAAAGGACGGCTGCAGAAAAATGAAAGTGCTTGTTTTCCGGACAGGTGAGCAGTACCAGATGTCCTTCCGCTATAAGGATAAAGGCTTTCTGACAGAAAATATCATCGGCTTTTTTGATACGGAAATACATACAAAAAGCGGCAACCTCGCAGCGACCGGAAAACACGGCGTCGGGATAAAATCACTGTTTTATTTTGTAGAAGAGCTGAACATTACAAGTAATGTAATGATTACGGTTTCCGTGGAAAAAAAGGAAGAAGACGGACAGCAGACAATCGGTAAAATCCGTTCTTCCATGCGGCGCAGCGGGTCATGGGATGGAGATACGGTACTGACCATCCGGTTTTCCAAAAAAAGCAGCTATGATGGAGCATATCATGTAGAAAAACTGACGGAGCTGATAGACAAAGCGATAGACGGCAGTACTGTGGATGCCTGTTTTTTCAGCCAGGATCAGAAGGAACTGGTTTTTGACATCAGGGGCCTGCTGTTTACGGATAAAAACATAGGGAAAAAACAGGGTATCAAAGAAATCTGTTTTTATGAAGCGTCAGAAGACCGGACTGAACGTCTGCTGTTTACACTGTCCTGTGAGGAACATATTCCGGTAAAAATACAGCAGGAAAGCCGTCAGGCGGATGGGAAACTGACCTGTCTGGCGCGCCGGGCAAAGCTGTCACTTTCTTATCATACAGACAGGACCGGCAGTATGGCCGGACAAAAACAGGTGTCAGAAAGCTATGTTCTGTTTACCTTAGAGCATGACAGCCAGAACAGGAAAGAAAAACAGGAACAGAATTTTTCCGTTGCGTTTCCGGAAGCTGCGGCATTACAGGCAGGCTGTCCGCGGTTTTATGAAACTTATTATATCCCGCAGCATTTTAGTGTAGAGAACATGGAAAATTGGAACCTGCAATATAATCTTCTTGTGAACAGCCAGTATTCGGATGTATCCCGTACAAAACTGACAGAAGACGTAACACAGTTAAATTCCATTCTAAAGCAGATACAGGAACAAATACTGCAGGTGATCCGGTACATGACTTTAGAAGCGTTTTGGGAAAAAGCGTGTCCCGAAGCATATCCCGGCATGAGAGAAGCTGTCAGCGGTATTTTTCATCAAATGCTGTCTGTGGATTTTTACAGAAAAAAAGACAATGGTCTGGCGGAGCTGTGATTTGGTGCAATACATTGATAAGAAACGTACAAAGATTTACTATACAAATTT
>CANTHI010000330.1 GCA_947653505.1 uncultured Eubacterium sp. | reverse complement strand
CAAATAAAAATAAGGAGACCATGACAGAAGAAGAATTGAAAACCATCGTGGATGTCAGCCATGAAAGCGGTATTATTGAAACTGAAGAACGTGAAATGATTCACAACGTTTTCGACTTTTCTGATGCCGTAGCAAAAGAAATCATGACACCCAGAATTGATATGACCTTTATAAAAGCCGACAGTACGTACCGGGAAATTCTGGAGATTTACCGCGAAAACCATTATACGCGGATTCCTGTTTATAAAGACACTACCGACAATGTCATCGGTATCCTGAACATGAAAGACCTGCTGCTTTATGAAGATGTTGAACACTTTTCCGTGGCAAACATCCTGCGCGATCCATTCTTTACTTATGAAAAGAAAAATACCGCAGAGCTGTTTCTGGAAATGCAGACAAAATCCATCAATCTGGCAGTCGTACTGGACGAATATGGCATTACTGCCGGTATGGTTACAATGGAAGATCTTCTGGAAGAAATTGTAGGTGAGATTCACGATGAATATGACGCCAACGAAACATCTCCCCTGACAAAAATCAACGATACAAATTTTCTTGTATCCGGTTCCATGAATCTGGAAGATCTGTGCGACGAACTGGATATCAGTCTGACATCAGATGATTATGACACGATTGGCGGATATTTTATCGGCCAGTGTGATCACCTGCCAAAAGCCGGGGAACAGATTATTACGGAAGATCACGTCTGTCTGACAGTAACCTCTGTCATTAAAAACCGGATCCAGCAGATTAAAATCCAGCTGCCGGATTCCTATTCTGAGACAGACCAGCAGTAAAACTACCGGCGGCGGACGTATCAGTCCGTATTCTTTCCGGTTCCTGCGCACAGTCCGGCCACTGTCACTTTTAACAGCCTCCTTCCATTGAAAGCAGCATGCCGCCAGTGGCCGGAGGTATTGTTTTATATTGAAATGCTTTTTTTCAGACACATTTTCATCTCCTTATTCAGACAGCCTGTCCGGCTGCCTTTAATATAAGTCCGGCCGTCTGCATCAGTTCCATCATAAAATACCGCTGATGATCTAAAATCCTGTATTTTGTGTAGGCACGTATAAAACGTTCTGTCCTCCCTTTTCCACTAATATGACGAAATACCGGATTTCCCGGAATGACCGCCAGCTCTTCTTCCTGCAGCCGGAACAGACGGTTCAGATTCTTTTTATTATAAATGGATTCCTGCTGGTACTGATTGACCAGATATATGACATTCCCCTGAAAGACATGCCTGTTTTGAAAGAAAGCATCCAGATTCTGACGCTCCTGTGAAATACCAATCACGACAACATCTGCCCGTGACATTAAAAAATCTGACATTTCATCCCTGCCGCTTCCGCAATCTACAAAAGTCAGATCCGAAATCTGCTCCGCCATGCAGACCACCTGCCATAGCCCTGCTTTTACTATGTCCGGATATTTTTCCCGCTTTTGATACTCCCCTTGCGGAAGATAATACATCCGTCCCCTGACCACCGGAATCATGCACTGCATCAGACCCACCTTTGTCAGCTTCCTGCCGCGTGCCAGTCTGGACAGATATGCCCAGTTATCCCTTCCATAACCCGCATCTTCTGCCTGCATCAAAGCCGCTGCCTTCTGCCCACTTCCAAGCTTTTGACATAAATCTCCTGTCTGATTGCTGCTCTGCATTAAAATCGTCCTCTTATTCCACACATCTGCACATACACTGGCAACCGCAGCCATCCCACTCGTAATCCCGCAGCCGTCTTCTTCACTCCAAAATACAATTTTCAACACCCTGATCCTTTCTTTTTCCAATTTTAAATCTTTCTTTTTCTGCTTTCAAAACCTTCTCCCTTCCTCCATACAACCGCAGACCGGTTATGATACAAGAAACCGTTTGTTTTCAATCCGGCGGCGGCAGCACACCGGATCTGCTGTCTTTCCCTGCTTCGCATTCCTGACAGCCTGTGCAATATGTACCCGGTCTGTAACATCCAGCATCCGCAGCATTTTTCCAAGCACACGTTCCATCCCCGCAGAAATATGCGCAAACTGATACATCGTGCCATACTGCATCTGTATCCGGTACGTTTCATCCTCCTCATCCAGTGGCAGCAGCAGCCATCGTTCGATCAGCCCGGGTCCGCATTCCAGCAGCCTTTTCGCCTTTTCAACCGCAAATTCCAGACTGAATCCACGCAAAAGCACAACCGCAGACAGACCGCACGCCTGTAAAAAATGCTGATAAAATTCCATATTTCTGCGTTCACAGTCCACAACGAGAATCCGCATACTGCATACCGCCAGGCATAATTCCTGCGGCCTGCTTCCAAGCTGTATGAGCACAAGTTCATAATCCAGCTCATGCCATTGTACCAGCGGCTTATGCCGGATAAAATCTACGTTGTGAAACGTAACGGTCTGCATCTGACAATCCGGAGCCGGCACACATGAAAATAAAATTCCATCGTCCGAATTATCAATTACACATACACGTTTTCCGGCATTTTGCAGCGCATACGCTGTATACATACAGATATCTGCCGGATAACTTCCAAAAAAACCTATCATTTCGGGCAAACTATCACCTGCTTTCTAATTCGCTTCGTCATCTCCCAGTAAACGGGCATCGTTTCTTTCCATGCCTGACGGGCATCGTTTCTTTCCATGTCTCAATAAATGAAGCCTTTCTTTTGACTAACTTCTCACGAATTTCTTTTTATGGGGATTTTACTGATTCCTGCTTTATGTTTCTGATATTACTTTTATAGAGTTTGTTTTGCTCTGAGTATTGCCCCAAAGCCTGTATAAAACCGGCCGGGACAATACTTAATAAGAAAAATGAGATTGTTCAAATGATAACAGGTTTTACGTCATTTGTAAAGAGATTTTTTTGAATTTATCAGCTTATGACTCGATTTATGCAATATGCACAATTTTAATTCGAATTTCTCCGGTTTTTTTCACTAAATTGGGCATAAATTTGCTTCCTCCTAATTCGCTTCCTGCATTTTCTGCAGCCTGCCTATACAATAATAAAAACTGAAAAACAACACCACATCAGCCCCGGCCCATGCAGCAATCTCCGCATAAAAAATGCCGTCCTGTCCAAGCACAACTGGCAGCAGCAGTGCCGCCGCGGTACGCATCGCAAATTCTGCACAGCCGGAAACCATTGGCAGTACAGTGTTTCCAAGCCCCTGAATACAGGAGCGTGTCACATGCAGATAGTATAAAACCGGCAGGCAGATACTCATAAGAAACAGATAATGATAGGCAACCGCAAGCGTGTCTGCAGTTGTCTTTACATCTCCGTTTATAAAGCAGAGTAAAATCCACTTTCCAGCAAAAATCATAACGGCAGCGATGACGACAGAAGTAATCATGGCGATCATCAGTGCTTCCCGGTATCCTTTGCGGATACGCGAAAACTTTCCTGCACCGAGATTCTGTCCGGTATAAGTCGTCATCGAAAATCCATAAGAGGTTGCAGCGACCTCCAGCATGCCATAGAGCTTATTCGTAGCCGTAAATCCTGCGATAAATGCCACGCCGAATCCGTTTACAACAGACTGTACAATCATACCGCCGACGGAGATCACAAAGTTTTGAAAAGCCATCGGCATGCCAAGCTTCATAAGTCTTACATGCAGACTGGCATCCAGCGCATAATCTTCACGCTGAAATTTTAAAATTTCGATGCGCATAATTTTGATCAGACAAAACAGACTGGAACAAAGCTGCGCCAGTACTGTTGCAATGGCAGCACCGGATATGCCCATATGCAGCACCGGAACAAATAAAAGATCCAGTCCGATGTTGAGAAATGAAGCACAGATCATCGCATACAGTGGTGTTTTGCCGTCTCCAAGAGAACGCAGGATCGAAGCAAACAGATTGTAGGCCATAACAACCGGAATCCCCCAGAACATCGTGCGCATATACAGCATCGTATCCGGCCAGACACTTTGCGGCGTATGCAGAATTTCCAGCATCCATCCGGCAAATAGCTGCCCGCCTGCAAGCATGATAAAAGCGCTTACCGCAGATAAAAAGGCAGAGTTGACGATGACGTTGCGCAGTTTCTGATACTGCTGTGCACCAAAATCCTGGGACATCTGGATCCCAAAACCCTGAGTAAACCCCTGAATCATTCCCTGCATCATCCAGATGATCCATTCGGCGGCACCGACAGCCGCAATGCCGGATACACCAAGCACCTGTCCGACAATGGCGGCATCCGCTATTGTATAAAACTGCTGAAAGAGGTTGCCGAGCATTAACGGCAGTGCAAAAGACAGAATCAGCCGTCCTGGCGAACCGGCGGTCATATTACGTAGTGCTGACATAATTATAATTCCTTTCGTTTATGTATATGGCTGGAAGGTAAAATATATCTGTATCCATCAGATATCATTAAAAAAGTAATGCGGATATGATGATGCGGAAAATGGTGGAAGAGTCAGTTTTTTTCCAATCTTTCTATAGAAGGTAGTTGCGCCAGTACCTGTCAGCCATCAAAACCCTGTATTTGCAGGTAAAGACCGGTGAAAAAGAACCGGATGCTGCCCGCTGTGGTATCCCAAAGATACAGAAAACAACATCCCCGCTTTATAAATAATTAAGATTTTATCATATTCATTTTATTGAAACAACCCCGTCTGTCTGTTATACTCAATACAATGATTTTGGAAAATATAGCAAATCATCTAAAACACACCCAAACTTAAAGGAGTTTCCACCATATGCCAAACAAGCCAAACGCAAAAATCGAATTTCGATACTATAAAATGCCGGACGGCGTTCCGTTTCTGGCACTGTTTGGTGAAAGCTGGAGACAGCAGTATGGGAAAGGCATTGATTACCTGCATTTTCATAACTATCTGGAAGTTGGCTACTGCTATGAAGGAACCGGCACACTTG
>CANTHI010000329.1 GCA_947653505.1 uncultured Eubacterium sp. | reverse complement strand
TATATTTTAAAATTTATGTTCCGCGGGCATTTTCATTTCGGTTACTATCTGCTGCATGTGATTGTGCCGGAGCTTGTATACACGGTATTAATTATGATTTTTCTGTATCCGGTGCTGTTAAAAGTGAATCAGAAGCTGGAAGCTGTGGAAAAAAGGAGTGGTATCAAATTTGTATGAATATGATTCAGTAAAAGATTTTCTGAAAAGCTTTTTTAAATCCAGGCTGCTTGTATTATCCCTGGTGATCCTGCTTATGGGCGGCGTGCTGCTGCACAGGCTGTTCCAGCTGCAGATTATCGACGGCGCTTCCTATCAGGACAACTATACGTTAAGAATCCGCAAGGAACGGACTTTAAACGGCACACGCGGCAATATCTTAGACTGCAACGGCAAAGTACTGGCTTATAATGAGCTGACTTATAAGGTCATACTGGAAGATAATGGTACCTATGCGTCATCCAAAGAAAAGAATGAGAGCTTAAACAGTATGATCGCTAAAGTGCTTGGCGTATTGGAAGAAAACGGGGATGATTTTGTCAACGATTTTAATATCCGGCTAAAGAAAAACGGTAAATACGCGTTTACCGTGGAAGGCACACGGCTGATGCGTTTCCGTGCGGATATTTATGGCAAGGCAAAGATCGAAGATCTGAAATGGGACAAGGACTTAAAGTACAATACGGCAGAAGCCTCAGAAGAACAGATTATCGAATACCTGTGCGGCGAAGATAAGTATGATCTGTTAAAGACGGATTATACACCACAGATGCAGTATAAAATCATGGTGATCCGTTATGCGCTGTCACAAAATGCCTTCCAGAAATATATCCCGACGACGATTGCGACCGGCATCAGCGATAAGACGATGGCTTATATCAGGGAAAACAAAGCGGAGCTGCAGGGTATTGATATTGAAGAGGATTATATCAGAAAATACGATGACAGTATCTATTTTGCTTCTATTATAGGATACACCGGAAAAATATCGACAGAAGAATATGAGACGCTCTCAAAGCAGAATGATTCCTATTCCCTGACAGATATTATCGGAAAAGCCGGTATTGAGCAGATTATGGATGAAAAGCTGCAGGGAAAGAAAGGCTCTGAGACAGTCTTTGTCGATGTCATGGGCAAGGAGCTGGAGGTTACGAACCATAAAGAGCCGTCGGCAGGCAATAATATTCACCTGTCGATCGACACAAATCTGCAGAAAGCGGTCTATCATCTGCTCGAGCAGGAGCTTGCGGGAATTTTATTTAATAAAATCATCAATGTAAAGGAATATGTGAATACTTCCGGAAACGCGTCGGATATTAAAATTCCGATTTATGATGTATACTATGCGCTGATTAAAAACAACTTTATAGATACTTCGCATTTTACGCATAAAAAAGCCAGCGCGGCTGAACGGAACGTACAGGCTGTCTTTGACAGCCGGCTGGATTCTGTCACCGCAAGAATCCGCGAACAGTGTACTTCCGCCGCGCCAGAGGCTTATCAGGCCGCGCCGGAGGAATATCAGAACTATTACAGCTATATTATCTCCATGCTGCTGGAAAAAAAGGTATTGTTAGACGATCAGATAGACCGTACGGACGCGACGTATCTGGCATGGACCAGAGACGAGACGATCAGCCTGCGGGAATATCTGGCGTACTGTATTAATAAAGGCTGGATTGATTATAATGTATTCCAGACCGAGGAAGAATATTCGGATTCTTCGGAAATTTATATGGATCTGATTGATTACATCGAAAAGGAGTTAACCGAAGACGAGGGCTTTCAGAAAAAAATCTACCAGTATCTGATCAAACAGGATCAGATCAGCGGTACCCAGCTCTGTCTGATTTTGTACGATCAGAAGCTGATTAAAAAGGATGAGGAAAAGCGGGCACAGCTGGAAAACGGTACGATTTCCGCGTTTACGTTCTTAAAAGAAAAGATCCAGAATCTGGAGATTACACCAGGGCAGCTGGCGCTGGATCCGTGTACTGCCTCGTGCGTCATTACCGATGTGAAAACCGGAGAGCTAAAGGCGCTTGTATCGTATCCGGGCTATGATAACAATATGCTGGCCAATACGGTAGACGCGGATTACTTTGCAAAGCTTCAGACCGACGAATCCAGACCGATGTATAACCACGCGACGCAGGAGCGTACGGCGCCCGGCTCCACATTTAAGATGGTAACGGCCACGGCCGGACTGGGCGAAGGCGTGATTACGCCTTCGACAAAAATCAATAACCAGGGTAAATTCAAGCTGGTCGATAATGAGCCGGAATGCTGGATTTATCCAGGTTCCCGCCACGGCTGGATGGATGTGACCAATGCGATCCGTGTTTCATGCAACTATTTCTTTTACCAGGTCGGTTACGATCTGAGTCTGGCAGGCAATACGTATTCCGATCCTACCGGAATCCGTAAAATCACGGATTATGCGACCGCATACGGACTTGGAGATACGACAGGCATTGAGATTCCGGAAAATAAGCCGGAAATCGCGGACCAGTTCCCGGTTATGGCGGCGATTGGCCAGTCCAACCACAATTACGCCACCGTGCAGCTGGCGCGTTATGTAACAGCTGTTGCAAACAAAGGAACTGTTTATAACTACACACTGCTGAAACAGATGACAGACCACAATGGAAAAGTACTGGAAACTTATCAGCCAACCGTAAAAAATAAAATGGACAACATTGCTGACAGCTCCTGGAAAGCCATCCAGAACGGCAACCGTCTGGTGGTGGCAAATCTGGCGGAATTTAAAAATTTCCCAATGGTCGTAGCAGGTAAGACCGGTACGGCACAGCAGGTAAAGACCCGCGGAAACCACGCGCTGTTTGTAGGTTATGCGCCTTTTAAGGACCCGCAGATTTCGATCGCGACCAGAATCGCCTACGGCTATACCTCGCATAATGCCGCGGACGTATCCGCACAGATCTTAAAATACTACTTTAAGCTGGAAGACGCGGACAAGCTGCTGACCGGACAGGCCAAAAATGTAGGTGATTCGGCAAACGGCATTACAGATTAATGCTGTATGGCAGAAAGGAGAACAGAAGTTTGACACAGGCAGTTGTTATCAAAAGTAAATCTTACGGGATCCATCTCGTGCTGAATCCGGAAGCATCGTTTCCGGAGCTTCTGGAGGCAGTCATTGCGAAGTTTGCGGATTCCGGAGCTTTTTTCAAAAATGCCAATGTAGGGATTTCGTTTGAAGGGTATGCGCTGACGCCGGAGCAGGAATACGAGCTGATTGCCGTGATTGAGGAACATACCAGCATCAATATCGTCTGCATTATGGAGCAGGAGCAGGTCCGGGAGGCCTGTGTGCTCGCCGAAACAGAAGCGCTGATACGGGAAAGGGTCACAGGCCATGCTACTTTTCATTATGGCTCCCTGCAGCCCGGGGATGATCTGCATGCGCAGGCAGGGCTGGTCATTATCGGAAATGTGCCAAAGGGCGCAAAAGTAACCGCCGGCGGCAATCTCATTGTCTTTGGCACACTGGAAGGATTTGCACATGCGGGTGCATACGGAGATTTCGCCGCATACATCGCGGCATTATCTATAGATACAGGACAGCTCCAGATCGGGCGTATCCTGTTTATTCCGCCGGAAAACGGCACAAAAAAGAAGGGCGGCTTTCTTCGCCGCAAAAAAGAAGAAGTAGTATTTTCACCGCAGATAGCGCGTGTTCAGGATGGACATGTCATAATGGAGCCTTGTACAAAAGATTTATTTGAACATTCATAAATCAGGAGGATTCTAATTATGTGTGAAGTTATTGTAATTACATCAGGAAAAGGCGGCGTTGGAAAGACAACGACGACGGCAAACGTAGGCTGCGCGCTGGCAATGCTTGGAAAAAAGGTCATACTGATCGATACGGATATCGGCCTGCGCAATCTGGATGTTGTGATGGGGCTGGAAAACCGGATTGTATACAATCTGGTCGATGTGATCAAAGGAAGCTGCAGACTCAAGCAGGCGTTAATCAAGGATAAGCGCCACCCGACCCTTTTTCTGATTCCTTCCGCACAGACCTGTGATAAGACGGCAGTGACCCCGCAGCAGATGAAAAAGCTGACGGATGAGCTGCGGGAGGATTTTGATTACATACTTCTGGACTGTCCTGCGGGCATCGAGCAGGGATTTCAAAACGCGATCGCGGGAGCGGACCGTGCCATTGTCGTAACGACGCCGGAGGTATCTGCCATCCGCGACGCGGACCGGATTATCGGCCTTTTAAAAAATGCGCAAATGCCGCAGATCGAGCTGTTAATCAACCGTGTGCGCATGGATATGGTAAGGCGGGGAGATATGATGTCGTTAAAGGATGTCTGTGAGATTCTCCCGATTCCACTGATCGGCGCCGTACCGGATGATGAAAATATTGTAATATCCACCAATCAGGGCGAGCCTTTATCCGGACTGGACTCGATGTCCGGACAGGCATACCACAACATCTGCCGCCGGATAGACGGTGAGAAGCTGCCGATCATGGATCTGAACCAGAAAAAGGTATGGTTCCAGCGGTTCCGCGGTCTGACAAAACGTGTATAGGAGGCGGTTTTATGAGATTTTTACGATTTATTTTCCGAAGAAATTCCAAAGATGTAGCGATGGACCGTTTAAAACTGCTTCTGATCTCAGACAGGACAGACTGTTCTGCCGATATGCTGGAAATGATAAAAAATGACATTATTCAGGTGATCTCCAAATATATGGAGATCGATACGGAAGGGCTGGACATCCAGATCACGCGGACCGTATCTGAGACACATAACGGCAGCGTTCCGGCGCTTTATGCCAATATTCCGATTTTATGTGTCAAGCACCAGCCTGAATATCAGTAAAAAATAGTCAGGAACATGTAACAGTTCAGGCAGGTCTGCGCATGTACTGCGCTGACCGTATGAAAATGTAG
>CANTHI010000328.1 GCA_947653505.1 uncultured Eubacterium sp. | reverse complement strand
CAAGAAGATTAGTGAGTATGGTCTTCAGCTCAGAGAAAAAGCACAAAATCAGGACAGAAATGCGATAGCAATGCAGATTGCGCAGGAATTATTAGATAATGAAGTATTAGATGAAAATAATTTTTCGTATGATTTAAATGCGCTGTTAGACTATACAACGGGTATTATATTAAAGCATTTGGAAGATTATATGCTGATATCCGGCACAATAGTTTAGGAGGACAGTAGTATGGCAGCAAATAGAAAAGACAGTAAAGGGCGTGTATTGCGTAAAGGCGAACACGAGAGATCAGACGGGCGGTATCATTATGTCTATATAGATGCAACGGGAAAAAAGAGCTATGTATACGCAAAAAATTTAAAAGAACTGCGCCAGTTAGAGCAGGAGGTAGAAAGAGACTTAGCAGATGGAATCAGCAATGCAAACAGTAAAATTACATTAAACCAACTGTTTAAAATGCATATGGAGCTGAAAAATGATCTGCGGGCTACTACAAGGGAAAATTACATCAAGATGTGGAAAAGTAATATAGAGACATCTGCAATAGGTAAAAAGAAGATTTCGGAATTAAAAAAGGTGCATATTAAAGGCTTTTATAATGATTGTATAAAAGCAGGACAGAAGCGGAATACAATCAAACTGCTGCATAATCTGATCTTTTCGTCTTTGGAATTGGCAGTTGACAGTGATTTTATAAGAAAAAATCCAGCTAAAAAAGCAATGGAATCTATTAAAACAGATGCAAAAGAAAAGGTTCCGTTATCAGCGCAGGAAGTGCGTAGCGTGATGGAATTTTGTTCAGCAAGCAATACATATGCACAGTATGTACCATTTATGACAGTAGCAATTGGGACATGTCTTAGGTGTGGAGAAATAACAGGACTTACATGGAACGATATAGATATGAAAAAACGTACGATCACGATAGATCATCAACTGATATACAAAAATCTGGGAGATGGATGCAAATTTTATATATCCAAACCGAAAACGGATGCAGGAAAACGTGTCATTCCAATGACCAATGCGGTGTATCAGGCTTTTATTGATATAAAGGAACAATATATGTTATCAGGGAGAAGGAGTAAAGCGGAAATAGATGGCTATAGCAATTTTATATTTATCAGTGGAACAGGTCAGCCATTTGCGATCAATGCGGTGAACAGTTTCTTGCGTAATATCGAAAAGGCATATAACAGAAGATATTCAGATCATGAAATACCGCATTTATCGGCGCATATTTTAAGGCATACAGGCTGTACTCTGCTGTCATTAGCAGGAATTGACATAAAGGCTTTGCAAGGTATTATGGGACATACGGATGCAAGGGTTACAATGAATGTCTATAATCATGGCAGTTTTGAAAGAACAGAAAAAGAAATAAAACGAATTGAAAATATAGTTAATTTATGAAGAAAAGGAACCACGATCAGATTGATCGTGGTTCTTTATGTCAAAACCAAAAAGTATGTCAAAAGTATGTCAAATGCCTAAAATCCTGTTTTACCGAAAAATTTATCCCCCGCAAACCCGCTAAAATCAACTATCTGCAAAATTTGTCAGAAAATTTTAGCACTCACCTCTTGACAGTGCTAACAATCCATGCTATATTTCATTCAGACAAACAAAAATCCTGATCTGAGTGCGAAAGCACCCACTCTTAAAAAGGAGGCAAAGGTATGAACATTCAGAAATTCACACAAAAATCTATCGAAGCAGTCAATGACTGTGAAAAGTTAGCATATGAATATGGCAATCAGGAAATCGAACAGGAGCATCTGCTCGTAGCCCTGCTGCAGCAGGAGGACGGGCTGATTTTAAAGCTGATTGAGAAAATGGAGATTCAGAAGGAACATTTTCTGGACAATGCTGTCCGTCATCTCAAGGCAAGGGTAAAAGTATCAGGCGGACAGGTATATATAGGAAAGAATCTGAATCAGGTACTGATCAGTGCGGAAGATGAAGCGCGGCAGATGGGCGATGAATATGTGTCGGTCGAGCATCTGTTTTTAAGTCTGCTGAAATATCCGAATCAGGCGATGAAAGCAATTTTTAAAGAATATGGCATTACGAAGGAGCGGTTTTTGAAAGCTCTTTCTACGGTACGCGGCAACCAGCGGGTGACGTCGGATCATCCGGAGGCTACGTATGATACGCTGGAAAAGTACGGATATGATATGGTAGAGCGTGCACGTGCGCAGAAATCGGATCCGGTAATCGGGCGTGACAATGAGATTCGCAATGTCGTGCGGATTCTGTCGCGGAAAACGAAAAATAATCCGGTGTTAATTGGGGAGCCAGGGGTCGGTAAGACAGCGGTTATCGAAGGGCTGGCGCAGCGGATTGTGCTGGGAGATGTTCCGGAAGGATTAAAGGATAAAAAGCTGTTTGCACTGGATATGGGTGCACTTGTAGCCGGAGCAAAATACCGTGGGGAGTTTGAGGAACGGTTAAAGGCTGTTCTGGATGAAGTGCGTAAAAGTGAAGGGCAGATAATTCTGTTTATCGATGAGCTGCATACGATTGTCGGCGCGGGTAAGACAGACGGCGCGCTGGATGCCGGAAACATGTTAAAGCCGATGCTGGCCAGAGGGGAGCTGCATTGTATCGGTGCGACGACGCTGGATGAGTACCGGGAATATATTGAAAAAGACGCGGCGCTGGAACGGCGCTTTCAGCCGGTTTTAGTCGATGAACCGACCGTAGAAGAGACGATTTCGATTTTAAGGGGATTAAAAGAGCGTTATGAAGTCTTTCATGGCGTAAAGATTACGGATAGTGCACTCGTCTCTGCGGCTGTGCTGTCACACCGTTATATTTCGGACCGTTTTCTGCCGGATAAAGCGATTGATCTGGTGGATGAGGCCTGCGCACTGATAAAGACGGAGCTGGATTCCATGCCGGCAGAGCTGGATGAGCTGAACCGGAGGGTGATGCAGCTCCAGATCGAAGAAACGGCGCTGAAAAAAGAATCTGACCATCTGAGTCAGGAGAGACTGGCGCACCTGCAGAAGGAGCTGGCGGAGTTAAACAATGCGTTTCAGACGAAAAAAGCACAATGGGATAATGAAAAAGTACTGATTGAAAAAGTACAGGGGCTGCGGGAAGAGCTGGAACAGGTAAAAAAAGAGATCGCACAGGCGCAGCAGCAGTATGACCTGAACAAGGCGGCTGAGCTGCAGTACGGAAAGCTGCCGCAGGTACAAAAACAGCTGGAGATCGAAGAGGAAAAGGTAAAGAGCGGGGAGCTGACGCTGATGCATGAAAATGTCAGCGAAGAGGAGATTGCCAGAATTATTTCCCGCTGGACAGGTATTCCGGTCGCAAAGCTGACCGAAGGGGAACGCAATAAGACCCTGCATCTGGACGAAGAGCTGCATAAGCGGGTCATCGGGCAGGATGAGGGTGTGACAAAAGTGACCGAAGCAATTATCCGTTCGAAAGCAGGGATTAAGGACCCGTCCAAACCGATTGGTTCATTTCTGTTTCTTGGACCGACAGGCGTAGGCAAGACGGAGCTTGCAAAGGCACTGGCAGAAAGTCTGTTTGATGATGCCAATAATATGGTGCGTCTGGATATGAGCGAATATATGGAGAAATATTCGGTATCCCGCCTGATCGGAGCGCCTCCGGGATATGTAGGCTATGAGGAGGGCGGCCAGCTGACCGAAGCAGTCCGCCGGAAGCCGTATTCGGTAGTGCTCTTTGACGAGATCGAGAAAGCGCATCCGGATGTGTTTAATGTGCTGCTGCAGGTATTAGACGATGGACGGATTACCGATTCGCAGGGCAGAACCGTAGATTTTAAAAATACGATACTGATCATGACTTCAAATATCGGATCCGCACATCTTTTAGATGGCATTGATGAAAAAGGAGATATCCAGCCGGAATGTGAAGCGGCTGTGATGGCTGAGCTGCGGGGCGGCTTCCGGCCGGAATTTTTAAACCGTCTGGATGAGATTATTTTATTCAAACCGCTGACAAAGACAGATATTGGAAGCATTATCCGCCTTATGATGGCTGACCTGAACCGTCGTTTAACAGACCGGAGTCTTTCTGTAGAGCTTACGAAGGAGGCAGAACAGTTTATTGTAGAAAGCGGCTATGATCCGGTATATGGGGCAAGACCGCTGAAGCGTTATCTGCAAAAAACAGTAGAAACGCTGGCCGCGAAAGTAATACTGGCCGGTGAGGCAGACAGCGGTGATACGATTCAGATCCGGCTGACAGACGGGCATCTGGAAGCCGTGACAAGAGCGTGACAGATCAGGATCATGATTCAGGAGTGAGGGGCGGTATTGAAAATTTCATAGTTTACATTTCCGTAAAAATGTAGTAATCTATGTTAGATTGCTACATTTTTATTTATACTGACAGATGCAGATTATCATTGGCCAGGCGTAATGTCAGAAAATATATCGGAAAAGAGGATGATATGTATCATGAAGTTATGGGAAAATAATATACGAAAGACGGTTCCCTATGTGCCAGGGGAGCAGCCGGACCAGCAGCGTATGATAAAGCTGAATACGAATGAAAATCCGTATCCTCCTGCGCCTGCTGTAATGGAGAGTCTGTATGCGTCTGATACAGACCGGCTGCGGCTGTATCCGGACCCGGAGGCGAAGGTGCTGGTGAATGCGCTGGCCAGACGATACCGTGTAAAACCGGAGCAGGTATTTACAGGTGTTGGCTCCGATGATGTACTGGCGATGGCGTTTCTGACGTTTTTTAATTCCAGCCGGCCGGTTCTGTTTCCGGATATCACGTATTCGTTTTATGATGTGTGGGCCGGACTGTTCCGGATTCCTTACCAGACGGTGCCGCTGGATGAGCAGTTTCGGATTCGAGCGTCGGATTATGAGATTCCAAATGGCGGTATCGTGTTCCCGAATCCAAACGCGCCTACCGGAGAGCAACAGGGGCAATTACACGACATATTTTGCCCTCGGCTGGGATGAG
>CANTHI010000327.1 GCA_947653505.1 uncultured Eubacterium sp. | reverse complement strand
CTTTTTCTTCCAGCAGCTTTTCGATTTCAAACCTCGCGTTCGTACCGATCTTTTTGAGCATGGCACCGTTTTTTCCGATAATAATCCCCTTATGGGAATCCTTCTCACAGCTGATAACAGCCTCAATGTCGGTCAGCGCTTTTCCTTTGCGCGGCTTCATACGCTCGATTGTTACCGCAATCCCGTGCGGCACCTCCTCATCCAGCGCGTGCAGCGCCTTTTCGCGTATAATCTCCGCCACAATCTGCCGTTGCGGCTGGTCTGTCACGGTATCCTCATCATAATACATCGGCCCGTAAGGCAGGTATTTAAAAATCATATTGATGATATCCGCTACATTTTCTCCCCGCAGTGCCGACGCCGGAATGATCTCTTCAAACGGATAAATCTGACGATACGTGTCTATAAAATGCAAAAGCTCTTCTTTTCTGGCTACCGTGTCGGTCTTATTCATCACAAGCAGGACCGGTGTCTGTACTTTTTTCAGAATCTGCGCAATATGCTGTTCTCCCGCACCGATAAAATCTGTCGGCTCCACCAGCCACAGGATCACATCCACATCCTGCAGCGTATGCTCCGCGGTGCTGACCATATATTCACCCAGTTTATTTTTCGCCTTATGAATGCCCGGCGTATCCAGAAATACTATCTGCCCCCGCTCCGGCTCGGTATAGACGGTCTGGATCCGGCTGCGGGTTGTCTGCGGTTTGTTCGATGTGATCGCGATTTTCTGGCCGATGATCCGGTTCATCAGCGTGGACTTGCCGACATTCGGCCTGCCGATAATCGTTACAAAACCTGATTTTACTGCCGCATGATTTTCTGCTTCTGCTTCTGATTCTGATGCAAATGCTGATTCTAATTCCGGTTCTGGTGCAAATGCTGATCCTGTTTCCGGTTCTGATGCAAATGCTGATTCTAATTCCGATTCTGGTGCAACGCTTTTGCTGTTATCCATTGTATTCCTTTCCTTCATTCATTTACCTGTTTCTGATTCTGTCGCAGCGTTATTTGCTGTTATTCACTTGTCAAAACAGGTCTTCCAGTTTCCAGAACAGACCTGCTTCTTTTTCCAGCATCGTCTCATTGCCGATGACACAGATATTTTCCTCTGCCAGCACCGACGCGATCAGCGGCGCCAGCGCACGGATATCCTCCGGCTTAGCCGCAAGCACCTCATCCCGCTCTTTCTGGAGCTCTGCTCCGGTCAGGTGCGTCAGATACGCCATCATCGAACGGGTGCCTTTGGCCATTGGATTCAGCGGCGTATCCAGCCCGCTGACCGTTCCGATAATATATTTTGTCATATCCCTCGCGCCGGCGTCAAACTCTTTCAGATAATCCGCGATTCCGTTAAAGACTTCGTTGGACCTGCCAAGATTCGGGTCACGGTATGTGCTGAAATACGTATCCCCGTTCCTGCCAAATCCGCTCATACAGCCGTACGCGCCACCCTTTACACGGATATTCAGCCACAGGTAATCATAGTTTAAAATGACTTTTAAAATGCGCAGTGCTCCGGTATAGGCAAATCCATGCCTGCAGAAATTGCCGGCTCTGGATACGTACTGTACCTGTGCCGCGTTTTTAAAGCCTTCGTTTTTCTTCTCACAGCTGCATGTCCCGCTGCCTGTTTCTGCCACTCCGTCAGGAAGCGCCTGGACAAATGCCGCAAGCGCAGGTTCAAATGCGCTATAGCCCTGTTCGTCTCCCGTAAAGCTGACTATCAGTTTTTTGGGGCTGAAAATCTGGCCGGACAGCTGCTTTAATATGTCCTTTACCGTTTCTTTCTGATGTTCGAAATCGCTTTCTGCCTGCGCCACTACCCGGTACAGTCCGATCCCGCCGGAAAGATCGGCAAACTGCCCTGCTTCTGAAAAGTATGACATTGCACGCAGTGCGGATACCGAATGTCCCGCCTGCATAAACTGCATTTCGAGCCGTGATTTTGCCTGCGCAAGCACCTCGTACAGCCGCTTGTCGTCATCCAGCTTTGTCCCGCAGAGTATACTCTCTAAAAGACGCATTGCCGTTCCTGTCTCTTCATGCAGCGCCCGGATGCCTGTCTCGTATTTTTTTATGATCCGGTCCGGCTCTTTTGTATCGCCCGTCGCAATCACGTTGACATAAAAACCGCCGGTATGCAGATTGATCTCATTGGACAGATCCTCATACGTATAATCCTGCGTATCCATATCCCCAAGCACTGCCTTTAACAGCCCCAGATACGGGATCCATTCTTCCCGGATATCCGACAGGTCAAAATACAGACTGATATAATTGATTCCATTCGCATACATCTTATGATGGATCACCGGAATCCCGGCCACAGTTTTTTCTTCGTTCATCAGCGGCGCCGCCTCTTTTTTCATATCCCCGCGCGAAAGCATCGGTATTTTTTCCAGCGCCTCAGGAGACGACGGCTCCTGCTGGTATTCCTTCAAATGCGCGGTATCTGAGACAAGCCGCTGGATTTCTCCGCTGCTTAAGCTGTTTTTATACGCGGCCAGCTTTTGTGCAAGCGCTTTTTCGTTTTTGTCGTTTAATCCCTTTTCCGGCTCTACGACTACGATCGTTTTATGCCTGTTGTCCAGCAGATACTGGCGGATCAGGCTTTCAAAATATCCGTTCCCGGCCTGCTCTTTTAACGCATGGAAAATGTCCAGCACCTCCAGATAGGCAAACGGCTGTCTGTCATCATACAGCCAGCTGTCCAGACACTGCAGGCCATAGATCAGTCCTTTTGGATAATTGCCAAAATCCGCCTCGCGGAACTTAAATTCATTGCTGTTGATACCAGCCAGCAGCGCTTTTTGGTTCAGTCCTTCTGTTACAAGCTTTTGCAGCGTCGTTTCGATAATTTCCACAAATCTCTGCTTTTGCGAAGTATTCGCATTTTTTGCCGTTACCGTAAAGACCGGCTGATACGTGGAACTGTCAAAGCCCCCGATAATATCCTTTCCGATTTTTGCATCCAGAAGTGCCTGCTTTAACGGCGCTCCCGGCGCATTTAACAGCGCATAATCCAGCACATCAAACGCCAGCGCAAGCTGCGGCTCCAGCGTCGTGCCAACGACCGCGCTATAAGATAAAAACGTGTGGTCCTGCTCACTTTCAGAGCCTGCGATAGAATATTTTTTTACAGTTTCCCGGGTGCTTTCAAACGGCTGCTGCAGGCCAATGGCAGAATCCAGCCCGATCTGATCATAGCCGGACAGATAGCTGCGGTCCAGCCAGTCCAGTTTTTCAGCCGCGTCCATATCCCCATACAGATAGATATAAGAATTGCACGGATGATAATATCTGCGGTGAAAGTCCAGAAACTGCTCATACGTCAGCTGCGGGATACATTCCGGATCCCCGCCGGATTCATTCGCATACGTCGTATCCGGAAACAGGGCATTTAACGTCACACGCTCCAGTACATCCTCCGGAGAAGAAAACGCGCCTTTCATCTCATTATACACGACGCCATTCAGCGTAAGATCATCCTGCTCAGACTCCAGCTCATAATGCCAGCCTTCCTGCTGGAAGATCTCCCTGTGTTTATAAATATCCGGATGAAACACCGCATCCAGATACACATGCATCAGATTCTGAAAATCCTTGTCATTGCAGCTGGCCACCGGATAAACCGTCTTGTCAGGATAGGTCATGGCATTTAAAAAGGTATTCATGGAACCTTTGACCAGCTCTACAAACGGATCCTTAACCGGAAACTCCTGCGAACCGCAAAGCACGGAATGCTCTATAATATGCGGCACACCCGTACTGTCCCCGGCCGGCGTGCGGAATCCGATATAAAACACCTTGTTTTCATCGTCATTGGATATCACGGCGATTCTGGCACCGCTTTTTTTATGACGCAGCAAATACCCGTCAGAACGGATATCTCCCAGTTTCTTTTCTTCAATCAGTTCATACGCGCTCAGATCTGATAATTTCAAATTTGTATCCTCCTGTTATTATATTTATAGTATCAGCCATAGCATTCTTATGCTAATGATAAACCGTAAGCAAAACCGGAGCAGAATCCTCTTATTTCTTAATCTTATGGCATAGTATAACATAGTTTTGGATTTTTATCCCATCTTTTTCATATGAACATCCACCTGTGGAAACGGAATCTCTATGCCGTTTTCATCAAAAGCCAGCTTTACCGCTTCCAGCATATCCCACCTCGTCTGCCAGTAATCCTCTGATTTTACCCAGAAGCGGCAGCCCAGCTCCACACAGCTGTCGGACAGACTGGATACGAAAATATTGACCGGCTGGCCCTCCAGCTTTCTGGCTTCTTTTTCCGTCAGATCCCATAACAGCTGCTTGGCCTTTTTTAAATCGGCGCTGTAGGCAATTCCTACAACAATATCAATCCGCCTCGTCTGCTGGCCTGTGACATTGACAATCGCCCCATCGGCCAGTCTGCCGTTTGGAATCAGTACGGTCTGGTTGTCTGCCGTCTGGATCCTCGTATAAAATGTAGAGATTTCTTTGACAATTCCCTCGTGTCCCGTCTCACTGGAAATAATATAATCCTCGACATGAAACGGGCGCAGCAGTAATATCAGGACACCACCCGCAAAATTGGCCAGACTGCCCTGCAGGGCCAGACCAAGCGTCAGACCCACAGACCCAAGCACCGCAATGACCGATGCCGTCGTAATGCCAAACAGTGTCAGAATCATCAGCCAAAGTACAAAATACAGGCTGTATCTGCTCACAGAATCCAGAAACTGGCGCACTTCCAGATCCACGTTTCTGCGCTCCAGCGACCTGCGCAAAAACCTGCATAAAAATGAAATCAGCCGCTTTCCCACCAGATAAAGCAATACTGCCAGCACAACCTGTAAGGAAAAATTTAAAATGTCCGGAACCAGATCTTCCAAAAACTGCTGGATCACATTTTTATCCACTTTCTGCAGATTTTCCAGACCTTCCGTAATGATAGACGGTTCCTGTGCCGCCAT
>CANTHI010000326.1 GCA_947653505.1 uncultured Eubacterium sp. | reverse complement strand
GTACAGATACTGTACTTCCTTCCTCTCAATAAATGCCTTCTTTAAAACATCCTTAGACGGATTAAAGGTTCTCTCAACTACACCGCCGTTAATTACATCTTTAAGCTTTGTACGAACAAATGCCGAACCTTTTCCCGGTTTTACATGTAAAAACTCCAGGCACTCATATACTTTTCCGTCAATCTCATACGTAGTACCTTTCTCAATATAAGAATCTGCCATTATATAAATCCTCCTTAGCCACGCCCGGATAGCGCTTAATACGTTCTTCTGCCTTCTCCATTCTATAATAAAACAGAAGTATTTTCAACTAAATTTTTTCATTATTCCTTTTTATTTCTTTTTCCATGCTGGCATATGACAGACTTTTGTACATACTGCATCAGGCACAATACCGTCTTTAGCCAGTTTTTCCTTATATACAGATATTTTTTCCGGCTGTCCCTGAAGCTCCGGCGATACAAAGCAAAGCTTATAACCCATCTGTTTCAGCTCCAGATAATTTTCATAACTGACCGGAATTTTCGAAAAACAATCCAGCCAGACCCACTCTGCACATCCTGCCATATTCCGTACCGTATCCATCCCCTCATACTCCGATACCCGTAACGCAATACGGTGTTCTCCCATCTCACACAACTGTCTGATCATAGGAAAGGAACAGTCCAGAAAAAAATAATTGCAAATCCTGTACTTTTCAAGCAGCTCCAGTATTCTGTATTCGATCCGCTCACTCTTTATATTCAGAATCATCGTACCATGATGATACGCTTCCAGATATTCTTCAAAATCCTCCCCATCCACAAATGGATGATGCTGTATATATATCCTTCCAGACAGATT
This sequence comes from uncultured Eubacterium sp., assembly GCA_947653505.1. The sequence goes on along the minus strand of CANTHI010000326.1, from coordinate 4,129 downwards.
ATCCCGTAAGTCCATCTCTGCCCCGTATTCTTCTGGTAATTCTTTTAATTCCCTGATTGTATTGATTCTATGTGCGATATATTCCATTGTCTTTCTCTTTCCTTAACTGCATGCTGTACGATACCGTACTTTTGATTAATTTCCGTCTTGCAAGCCATCCGGTATTCCATGAAGAATGTCCCCATATCCGTTTTGGAAACTTCACTTCAAAACGGATAACCTGCATATGTTGTGCCTGCGCCTGATACAGTGCATAAAGATCCAGATTAAAGTCTTTCGGAGGATGTTTCCAGGTTTCAAAAAACTGTCTGCTAAATAAATTGGGCTGGGCGTTTACATCATATAATTTCACTCCCAGACATACCGTCTCAAATATACTCATGCCGTACGCAAAAAACTGATCCGTAAAAGGTCTTCCTTTCCGAAGACCCTTGATATAAATATTTTCCGGATTCTTTCTGTTTTCAATTATCCGAAACGCCCTTATCAGATCCGCAGGATCTGTCTGCATATCGGCATGTGTCCATCCGATAAACTCTCCCCTGCATGCCTTCAGCCCCTGCAGAATCCCATATCCGTATCCCCGGTTCACATCCACACGGATGCTCCGCGCAAACGGATAATCCGGCAGCTTCTCTTCCAAAACTTTTCCCGTATGATCCCTGGAACCATTATCAACTAAAATCACCTCAATATCCGGCCTGTGAACTGCTTTCCGGAATTTTTCCAGTACAAGCGGGATATTCCCTGCTTCATTATAACATGGCACCACAACTGATAATTTCATATGTATGTCCTTTCCCACTGTAGACACAGGCCACAAACTTTGTTTCACTACTTCCCTGATCCTTTCCTTCCCTCATTTTCAATCATCCCCATACATTTCTGTATAATAGTATTCTCATTCATGCGGTCAAACCATATGGCATGCATTCCTGCCGCCCACGCTCCCCTGATATCCTTCTCATAACTGTCCCCTATCATAACCGCCTGCTGCGGCAACAGATCCAGTTTTTCCAGAACCAGCCTGAATATGGCCCCATCCGGCTTTTCCCTGCCCGCCTCTTCACTTGTCACAAGCACGGACACATCATCCGCCAGCCCGAGCCTGCGTATCTTCCGGTGCTGGATATGCGCGGTCAGATCCGTCACGACCGCAATCCGTATCCCACTACGGACAAGCTCACGAAACAGAGGCCTCACATAAGCATATGGCTTCATCTGCCCCAGCATCGTCTCCCAATACAGATCGTACAATTCCAGCGCATGGCCTGCAGGCTTTCTCTCAAGCAGTTCCAGAAAATTCTGGGCATACAGCATCCGGTTATGAGAGGCTCCTGTCTCTCTGAGACGTTCTTTTGTTATCTTTTTTGCCCTGTCATACAATGCATGAAATGATTGCGGTGTAAGCGCATACTGTTTCATACAGTGTTTTTCCAGTCTGTCCATTGCATACTCATCGCATGCATGATAGTCATAAAGTGTATCGTCCAGATCAAATACAGCTGCCTTTATCATCCTTTTATCATTCCTCTATCTCTCTGCGTCATTCAGTCACTGCATCCACCCTGACGGTCTGAACCGCATTTTTCCAGTACCACGGAGCAGCCACCGGCAAATACTGCCGGAAAGCATCTGATACAGAGCCTGTCCAGTTTCCGTATCATCCCCACACCCCTGTCTCCCACCGGAAGATGCCAGGTTTTTGCAATTACTCCTCCGGAAAGAAAAAACAGAAAACATTCGTTTTTTTCCCTTTTCCGCATTTTATACATTGGAAATTCCCGTTCAAACGCATCTGCGGAACCAGAATAAAAGAGCAGCTTCGGAATGGAACAGTTGGCCGACCACGGATCCTGTGGGGAATTGCAGATTGCAGACCTGTCAAACACATCCACACTGTCCGAATAGCCTTCATGCCGCATGGCCCGCAGCGCCAGCTTCATCAGACCGCCGGTATAAATATCCTGTATAATCAGCCGCCCGCCGGTTCTGAGTTTGTTTCCTGCATGTTCCAAAAACCGTGCCGGATTTGCCAGATGGTGAATCATATGACTGCAGATAATTACATCCAGAAAGTTGTCCGGATAATCCATATCCATCGCATCAATGATCTGATCCACCCAGTCATTTTCAGTCACGTCTGTCAGTACCAGATGACGATTCGTGATAAATTGTGCGGACAATCCTGCACCGCATCCCAGCTCAATCACATGCCTGTCCGTATCATGGATATATCGGTTCATCCACGAATATCTCTGCTCAATTAAATGATACAGTATCCGGTTTTCCTTTTTCAGAAAATATTCCCTGGCTGCCTTTACATTCCCTTCCTGCCGCATCCGGTTTTCATCATGAGATGGAAAATACCCTCCCCCACACTTTTTATGCAATCTGATCATAAACAGCTCCTATTCTCTTCTTAAAATATTTTTAATCTCCGGGTCAGATGATCATTTTAAAATAATCAATCGTTTTTTTCAATCCCTGCTCCAGCCCAGTCACCGGCTCCCATCCAAGTTTTTCCTTAGCCAGATCTATCACAGGTTTTCTTTGAGCCGGATCATCTGCAGGTAACGGTTTATAAATCAGCTTCGACCTGGAATCTGTCAGCTGAATAATCATCTTTGCCAGTTCAAGCATTGTAAATTCACCCGGATTTCCTAAATTGACAGGACCTGTAAAACGATCACATTCCATCATACGTATCATTCCCTCAATTAGATCATCCACATAGCAAAAACTTCTCGTCTGTCTGCCGCTTCCGTATATAGTAATGTCTTTTCCATTCAGCGCCTGGACAATAAAATTTGAAACAACCCTGCCATCATCCGGATTCATGCGTGGTCCATATGTATTAAAAATCCGTACTACACGGATATCTACATGATGCTGACGGTGATAATCAAAAAATAATGTTTCTGCCATACGCTTTCCTTCATCATAGCAGGAACGAATGCCAACCGAATTTGTGTTTCCCCAATAGTTTTCCGGTTGCGGATGCACTTTCGGATCCCCGTATATCTCAGACGTACTTGCAAGAAGTACCCTTGCATTCACCCTCTTTGCCAGTCCCAGCATATTTAATGCGCCTAAAACACTCGTCTTGGCTGTTTTAATGGGATCATACTGATAATGAACCGGACTTGCCGGACAGGCAAGATTATAAATCTGATCTGCCTCTGCATATAGCGGCTCTACTACATCATGCCGGATAAATTCAAAATGGGGATCTGCCAAAAGATGCCTGATATTATCCTTATTTCCTGTAAACAGATTATCCACACACAATACATCATTTCCTTCACTGACTAATCTGCTGCACAGATGTGACCCTAAAAAACCAGCTCCTCCTGTCACTATAATACGTTTCATATTTTCTCCTCGTTTCCAACACCGATCTGATAATATTCGAATCCCATCAGCTTTAACTGATGCATATCATACTGATTTCTCCCATCAAATATTACTGGCTCCTTTAATCTCTTTTTCATTTCATCAAAATCCGGCGCCTTAAATTCTTTCCACTCAGTGATAAGTATCAATGCATCTGCATTTACCAGAGTCGTATACTTGCTTTCACTATATTCAACAGAACAATTATCTGCCAGATAACAGTCTTTCGCCTGTTTTGATGCCTTCGGGTCATAAGCTTTTATTTTCGCACCCCGCCTTGTCAATTCATTAATGATCGTTATGGCCGCTGAATCGCGCATATCATCTGTATCAGGTTTGAAAGCCAGGCCCCAGACAGCAAAATTTTTTCCATTCAGATCCTCTCCAAAACGTCTGACCACTTTTTGGGGAAGAATCATTTTCTGTGCATGATTAACCTCTTCTATCGCACGCAGAATTCTGGCTTCATATCCATAATCGCTGCTTGTTTTTATCAATGCCTGCACGTCTTTAGGAAAACAACTCCCACCATATCCACATCCCGCATATATAAAATGATATCCGATCCGATGATCGCTCCCAATACCCATACGGACCTTATTGATGTCTGCTCCTACCTTTTCACATATATTTGCAATCTCATTCATAAAAGATATTTTTGTCGCTAACATAGCATTTGCCGTATATTTTGTCATCTCAGCACTGGCAATATCCATAAAAACAAAAGTTTCAT
>CANTHI010000325.1 GCA_947653505.1 uncultured Eubacterium sp. | reverse complement strand
TCTTGCATTCTGGAGCGGACACAGCAGACGGGGCAAAGTTCCTCTCCCAGCGTCCTCAAAGCCAATACGCAACATTTTTATGTAAATTGTTGTATTTTCTCTTAAGTTCGCGCCTATGGAATAAATTCTCTCTTCCGGCTGATTTTCACAGGCTCTGCAACAGATAACTGAAACACTTATGTAATAATTTTTACATAATGTTCCGGTACAACGTGTGTAAAGCCTATGAAAGCCAGCGCCTCCCATCCGGCGTGCGCATAGCCAAAATATAACACTTAATGCAAAACACTACACCGTCCGCTGAATCCAGAACTCATCTTCCAGCAAAAGCCAGTTCGCCCGAAACAGACGCATAATCTGCCAGTACCCCATACCGCGCAGACCGTATTCTTCCACAAGTCTGAATTTGGCCTGCATACTCCGGACATCTTCAAACCATACCTCATGTTCCTTACCGTCTCTGAAATAGTGAAAGTACGGAGACTGTGCTTTCTCATCAAAAAGAATCTCCGCATCATTTTCAATAGCAATCTGTACAGCCTGGATATTACCGATCGTTCTGGCGCGGGATACGCCCTGCTCGTAGGGGAGTGTCCAGTCATATCCATAGTTTGGAATCCCAAGGCTGATCTTATCCCGTGGAATACGGGTGATCGCATAGTCCACGACCTGACGGACATTCCGGATCGGCGCTACAGCCATCGGCGGGCCGTACGTATATCCCCACTCATAGGTCATCAGCAGCACACTGTCTGCGGCTGCGCCGAGCAGGCCGTAGTCTTTACCTTCATACAGGGTACCTTTCTGGGTATCGGATATTTTAGGAGCCAGTGCGACCGATACCGGATATCCGATTGCATGGATGGCTTCCCGCACATTGCGGACAAACTGCGCAAATGCTTCGCGGTCTTTAGCCAGGATATATTCAAAGTCGATGTCCACGCCGCGAAAGCCTTTTTGCAAAACCGTTTCTGTCAGCTGTCTGATAAAATGGTTCTGCGCATCCATATCAGATACAATTACGCTGATCAGATAATTATTGAATCTGCCGTCCGGCCCAAACGGGGTAACTGTTAAAATGGGCGCTGTCTGGCCGGCATTTGCCATTTCTATCATAAAGGTATCATCTGTGGCAGGAGGTATCAGATCTCCTTCTGCCGTAAATCCATAAGAAAATACATACAGTTTGCTCAGATACGGCAGTGTCTGGCGCAAAGTGTCAGGGGAAATGTAAGGATAAGCATAGCCGCCGGTTTCGACGGTTTTTTTTATCTGCGCGGGTTCTCCTTTTGAAAGCAGCAGCGCCTGCCCGATGGCGAGTGGATAAGGGTATTCCAGCTGGTTATTATAAATAATCGTATCTACTGGTACGTCCTGCGTTGCAGCGATTGTGTCTACGGTATCGTTGGCTTTTACTACATAGATTTCCATAAGCATCCATGTTTTTTTCTTATTATATGCCGGAGTGTCTGTCTGGTGCCTGCATCTGGAACTGATATCCGGAAATGGGGGCGGATGGAACCTGGCATTATAGAAAGCAGATATTACTGAAATCTGAATTGTGATAATTCTATAACACAACATTTTATATAGAATTGTTATCTGCAAGTATTTTATACCAATTTCTTTTCTTTTGCAATACTAAAGAAAATATTGTTAAAAATATCTAAAAATTCCATTGGATAAGAGTTGAAATATGGAATATTTGTCTGAAAAAAGTCGATTTTTTTCCAGAGTTTTAAAAATTGTTAAGTATGAATAAATAGAGCAGTTTCGTTTTTGGCAATACATTTTTAAGGAACGGATGTTTACAGATATTCTGATTTTTCCTTATTTTATGCGGCTTGGAAGAGATGCAACTACAGGTAAAATACATAACAATTCTATATAAAATGTTATGTTTTACAGTTGTGGAGTAACGGTGTCCGGCAGAATCATATAGTTATCGGATCTGTGAAAGGCATGAATGGGAGGAAAATATGAAACAATTGGATTATTCCAGAATGGGTATGCGTATCCGTCAGGTGAGGAAAATAAAAGGCTGGTCACAGGATGAGCTGGCAAAAAAATGTGGAATCAGTATGTCATTTCTTGGGCATATCGAGCGGGGAACGAGGATTATGAGTCTGGAAACCTTTTCCAGTATTTGTGAAGCGCTGGAAACAGGGGCGGATGAGCTGCTCTGGGGCAGGACACATCCGTCAGATATCGTACTGGATTTGTGGGAACCTTCAGAACAGAAATCTCAAAAAGAAGAGACGGATCACTATTCTATGTATGTAAAGATTATGAAATCCGTTGCAGAAATTATGAACGGAGTGTGAAAAAAGAGACGGAGAGAGATATTAGGATTGATGTTGACATTGGATAAAAAAGGAAAAAAACCAAAAAAAATAAAAGACAGAAAAATCAGATTTGCGGATTTCCTGTTTTTTCAGGATGCGGATGCCCGCGTCAGGGCTGCGCTGCTGCTGGTCTGTGATGCACTGGCGGTTTATGTGGCAGGATTTTCGGCATTGCTGATCCGCTTTGAACTGCGCGTGTCAAAAATTGATGCCCGGTTTATAGAAGCAGAATATCAGTATCTGCCAGTCAGTATTTTCTGTACGATCGCGGTATTTCATCTGTTCCGTCTGTATTCCAGCTTGTGGAAGTATGCAAGTGTACAGGAGCTGTGCAGTGTTGTGTCAGCAGTAATTGTTTCGGGTATTTTACAGCCGGCAGGGATGCAGATGATGGGCTTGCGAATGCCACGTAGTTATTATATTCTGTACATTCTGCTGTTGCTCGTGCTGGAAACGTGTATCCGTTTTGGCTATCGTTTCCTGCGCTTTTTTCGGAATGGATATGGATCGGCTGCAAAAGAAAATACAAATGTCATGGTGATTGGAGCCGGGGATGCGGGAGCAGCAATCTTAAAAGAGATGCGTCTGAGTAAACATGTGACCCAGCAGGTGCGCTGTTTTATTGATGATAGTCCGGCAAAACAGGGAAAGTACATACAGGGCTGTCCGGTTGCCGGAGGCAGGGAACAGATTCCGGAGGCGGTACGCAAATACCGGATTGGAAAAATTGTAATTGCAGTTCCGACAGCATCCAGAAAGACGGTGCGCAGTCTGGTGGAAATCTGCCAGCAGACAGATTGTGAAGTACAGATACTTCCTGGTACTTACCAGCTGATCAATGGGGAAGTGCATGTATCACAGCTGAGAGAAGTGAATATAGAAGATTTGCTGGGCCGTGATCAGATTACGATAGATCTGGAAGATATACCCGGTTACGTGAAAGGACAGACGGTGCTTGTTACCGGAGGCGGAGGTTCGATTGGGAGTGAAATCTGCCGTCAGCTTGCAGGACATCAGGTTGGAACACTGATCATAGTTGATATTTATGAAAATAATGCCTATGAAATACAGCAGGAATTAAAAAGAGAGTATCCTGGGCTGAATCTGGTAGTTTTGATTGCTTCTGTCCGAAATACGCATCGTATGAATATGATCATGGAAACCTATCGTCCGGCTGTCGTCTATCATGCGGCGGCGCATAAGCATGTGCCGCTGATGGAAGACAGTCCGAATGAAGCGATAAAAAATAATGTATTTGGAACATGGAAAACCGCGGAGGCAGCAGGAAAGTATGGTGTGCGCAGATTTGTCCTGATTTCTACAGATAAGGCTGTAAATCCCACAAATATTATGGGGGCATCCAAACGCATCTGTGAGATGATCATACAGATGCTGAATGGCCGGTATGAAACAGAATTTGTGGCTGTCCGGTTTGGAAATGTACTTGGGAGCAGTGGAAGCGTGATTCCTCTATTTAAAAAGCAGATTGAAGCAGGGGGACCGGTAACTGTGACACATCCGGATGTCATCCGTTATTTTATGACGATTCCGGAAGCTGTGGCGCTGGTGCTGCAGGCGGGCGCTTATGCAAGGGGTGGAGAAATTTTTGTCCTGGATATGGGAGAGCCGGTACGGATTCTGGATCTTGCAAAGAATCTGATCCGCCTGTCCGGATATAAGCCGGGAGAAGATATTGAAATATGCTTTAGCGGGCTGCGTCCGGGTGAAAAGCTGTATGAGGAGCTTCTGATGGATGAAGAGGGATTGCAAAGTACCGAAAATCATCTGATTCATATTGGAAGGCCAATAGAATTTGATGAAGCAAATTTTACAGAACAGCTGGAAAGACTAAAGAAAGCTGCGGAACTGGACTGCGGGGATGTACGGGAAATGGTAAAAGAGATTGTGCCTGCATATACGGGTGGAACAGGGGACTGCAGATGAAATAAAGGAGGAATCATACGAATGAATGGAAAAGATTCCTGGAAAAAGACAGGAGAGATCGAAATAAATCTGATGGATTTGCTACGCAGATTATCCAGGCAGTGGAAGCAGATTTTAATATGCGCACTCGCGGCGTCAGTGATTGTGGGAGCATATGGATTTTTGCAAAAGAAAGGCAGTGTGGAAGTTTCCCGGCAGGAAAATGAAGTCAGACTGACCGATGAAGAGATGCAGACAGTACAGGACGCCGTATATTATGCGGAGAAAATAAAGAGACTGGAATCTTATATGGAGCAATCCGTGCTGATGCAGATCAATCCTTATCATAAAAACAGAGTCACCATGTTGTATAGCATTGATGGTGGCAGTTACCGCAGTCTGCAGAAAATGATGGAATGTTATCTGAATTATCTGGTCAATGGGGGAGCTGTGAGCGCTGTCAGAAAGAAAGAACCTGAATTATGGACAGCAGACAGCAGATATTTGTCAGAATTGCTGTCTGCATGGCGGATCACGGATGACAGCAGAATGCTGCTGAGTGATGCGGACACCCAGACAGATGCAGTCAGATTATTGTATATTGAGCTGGCCGGCAAAGACAAAAAACAGGCAGAGAAACTGGCTGACGCTGTGCAGGACGCGGTACAGGAATATGTGCCAAAGGTAAAAAAGATATGCGGCAG
>CANTHI010000324.1 GCA_947653505.1 uncultured Eubacterium sp. | reverse complement strand
AGCAGCTCTGTAATATCAAACAGATCACTGGTCACACGTGACATCAGCTGTCCTACCTTCTGCTCATCATAAAAAGAAAAGGACATCTTCTGATAGTGATCGAAAATCTCCGCGCGCATATCGTATTCAATTTTTGCTCCCATCACATGCCCGTAATTTGATATGTAATAATTGCTGTACCACTGCACAAGTACCAGTGCGAGCATCAGAATGCCAAGTCTGAAAATCATGCGCTGGGCTTCAAAAGCCTGCATGCCTGTGATCGCAGAAGTCACGTAGCGCACAATCAGCGGTATGACAAGCGTTGCCGCCGCTGATACAAACGCAAAAAACATATCTGTCCAGAATACCCGCCTGTACGGCTTGTAGTATGCGGCAAGCCTGCGCAGAACCGCTGCTTTTGAATCCTTTGCAGCTTTTGCACTATTCATGTTGTCTGTCTCCTTTCTACATACATATGAAGCTATGGTTTCTGATCTGTATTTTGCAGCTCCAGTATTTTCTTCTTTATCTCTTTGGTCAGATTCTTATTTTTATATCCATGATAAGTATTTTTTTCTGTTTTTCTAAATTCGTAATAGTTTTCTTCATAATAACCATATAAATGCCCGCCAGCTTCTACTGCATGATCCAGCACCATTTGCGCTGTTTCCTGTGTTAAGTCCATCTCGCTCGCTGTCATGCCGCCTGCTCTTATATACGCATTTTTTCCATGCTTCTTATTATGTTCGTAATAACGGATACCCAGTTTGTCTGAATGTATCCTGATATGCTCTGTCTTCGAAAGATTATCTATTTCGACCGGTTTCTGACAGCAGAGTGCATGTATGGTTTCATTTTCAAAAACAGAGTCAGAGTTCAGGCTGATCAGGATTCCATCCGCGCCGGCAAATGCACCTGCTTCTGATCTGTGCCCATCGATGGAAAACTCCTTATCCGGTTCCGCTGCATAAGCTCTGGAATTTAGCAAAACACCTAATAATCTGCTTCTTTCCTCCCTGTCTTTAAATTCCTGTACCAGCTGTATCATTTTATAATCCGGCGCTATTTCGATAGAAGTATCGATCCTGTTTCCATATATTTCCTGCACGCGACGTACCCTTTTTTTGCTGATTTCCTTACAAATATCAAGCCACTGGTGAACTGCCTCTACCGCAGACTGCTTCGTAGGAAACCTATACTGAAAAGAAACATCATTGATTACCGCTTTCATCTTTTCCCTCTGTAAGTAATTCCATTTATCATCATCTTATTTACAACAGTTCCATAAGCGACTGATCCCATTCATCAAAAAATCCTTCTGGCCAGTGATCAAATTTGCCTGCTTCATTGATGTGTGGCAATGCACATTTATGTCTGTAATCATCCGATTCATCCTTATAAAAAAACACAAAATTGGTCTTATCTTTATCCACACAGCCTTTTTTCACCGCTATCCGTATTCCATTCAGAATGTGGTCACTATGTGTTTCAACAATAATCTGTGCTCCCTTCTGCCCCATCTCACCGATTAATTCTCCGAGTTTTCTCTGCCCTGCCGGATGAATATGCGCCTCAGGATTTTCCAATACAATAATATCCCCCTCAGAGGCTGACAACAATGCTACGATTACTGGCAGAACATATGTCAGACCAAATCCTACATTTACGCATCTGTATAAATTCGTTTTGTCTTTTCCCTCTACAAACTGAAACCGCAGCTCTGAAACATTCAGCATTTTATTAATATCTACAACTGCGCTTACACCCGGAGAAATTACTTTCAGCCATTTTTGTACCAGCTGATTTAAATCCTGACTTTCTTTTTTATCAGATTTTCCTTCACTTTTTTTTATCGAATCATATCCATATTCCTTTAAATACTGCAGGGCATATTCTCCGTCATTTCCGAACTCCCGTTTTACTATATTTTGTTTATTTGCAACTCTGTAAAATTTCAGCGGTTCAATCCTATAAGCTGATAAATATACAAAGTTATCCGTTGTTATTACATCAGCCAGTTTTTCCTGCGTGTCCGGATTACAATTTTCCAGCAGAGTGGAATCCGGGCAGTATTTAAAACGATAATGATAGAAACTGTTATTTTCCTCAATAACCATTTCAATATCATCATCTTTTCCTGCTTTTTCATACAGGATATCCATCCCCTGCCCTAAATCAGCGTAACTGCCTGCTAATTCCAGACCGCTTTTCAGGCCATTGCTTTGATACGATTGTCTGAGCAGAAGAACCGACTGGATCAGAGATGATTTTCCCATTCCATTAAAACCTGTTAATAAATTAATCTGTTTTAATGGTACTTTTACGGAGTCAAAACATTTAAAATTTTTAAGTTGTATACTGTTTATCATGTAAAATCCCTCGTATCATTTTTTTCGTTTTTGTAACACGGCTTACTAAGGAATGTTTATCCCCTGCTTTGATTGCAGAAGCAAAACTTTTATCTGATAACAATTGTATGAATCCCTGTAATACTCTTTCTTTCCGTTCTGTGAGAACATCCAGTTCTGAATCATCCATTTGCGAAAAGCAGATCGACCATAGTTCAAAAATCGCTTTATTAATCGGTCCTCTGCGGTATTCGCTGCTGATTCTGCGAAATGCATATTTATCAAAAATTTTATAACAATATTCCATGACACGCACAAAATCGTCATATATTCTTTCGTATTCCGTTTCATTTCGATATGCGTTCACCTGTTTTAGCGCTTTTATCAGAAAACTATCAATATTTCCTTCATAATCGGACTGATAATCCAGCTCTGTAAAAGCTATAAAACGTGTTGCATATTCTCTGTCCGCCATACGCTTTTCTTTCAGACTGTGTCCGGTTGCTTCTTTAAACGCTTCTTCCTGAACCATTCTGCTGATTAACTCTGTAACTGGTCCCTGATACAGTGCATGCCTGATTTCCTGTGGCGATAAGATCAGTCCGCCTGTATTAATCCTTTTGAAAATATTAAACACAATAACATCCGGCGTGCCATTTTCCACTGTATAAATCGTAATCTGTGTTTCTTTAATTCGTCTGTAATACTGGCGTGGAAGTTCATCAAATGTAAATCCTTCAAATTCTGTCAGATACTCCATTCCTTTTAGTCTCAATGACTTTAGCACCATAAAATTATAAAATGCCGTCAGCCGCTGTAGTCCGTCTATCACCTTCCACCGGTCTTCCTCTGATGCATCAAAGTAAAATGTAGGCAGCGGGATCTTTAACATCAAAGATTCAATGAGCCGGCTCTGCTGTATGTCCGACCATAAACCGCTTTTCCGCTGAAACTGCGGCTCCAGATCAATCTCATCATTTTCCAGTCTGTCAATCATCGCATCTACATTTATATTTCTCGGCGTAATATTTACATCTGCCGGTATAAATTCCTGACTGCTGCCATCTGTGCATTCCCCATATCCTTCATCTGTTTCGGACATCAGGATTTCAATATCTTCCTTTTCCATCCGTTCAATTACTTTTTGTACATCCCCGAGTGTCACCGCGCTGTTTTTGTCTTTCAGAGTATCTACCATGACACGATAGCTGATCGTATGATCATTTTTCTTTGCAATGCTTAAAATCTGATCCATCCTGTCTTCCAATTTCGTCCGGCTTCCTTTTTTTATCAGTCCCATTTTTCACCTCTGATTCAGGATTATCCATATGGAAAGAAATTGCTGTTTCTTATCTGCAAGATAGTCCTTTAACTTGTTTTCTTTATTTTGTGTCAAACAGAATACCATACATTATAACAGACTTTTCCTCCGATTTCTATAGTCTGCGCCATCACTCCCTGAAAAACAATCTCACATACAGCCTGTCCTCCAGATACTCCACCGTCATCTTCCCGCCTGTTTTCTCTGTCAGCGTCCGCGCAATCGAAAGGCCCAGCCCCGTTGAGCTGCGCCCGTCTTCCACGGTATAAAACCGCTCGGACAGACGGGCCGCGCTGACTGGATCCAGTTTTTCTGCCTGGTTGGAAAAGCAGATGTTTCCTTTTTCATCCAGACTGACCTGAAAGTCTCCGTCACTATATTTAATTGCATTGCTGATAATATTCGAAAAAATTCTGGCTATCGCCTGTCTGTTCAGCCTGCGTTTTACCGGCTGCCCACAAATGCTGACCTGCGGCTGGATGCCTGCATTTACGATCGCTCCGTAATATCCTGCCAGGCTTTCTTCCAGTACCGCGTTCAAAGACAGCTCCTCCGTCTCTTCATAAGAATCCACTGACAGCACGACCGAATACCGGAACAGTTCTTCTGCCAGCGTCTTTAACGCGTCTGTCCGGTCTGCAACCGCCTCAAGATACTGTACGGCATCTTCTGACATTTCCTCTTCTTCCAGCAGATTCAGATAGCCGCAGATCGCCGTCAGTGGCGTGCGCAGATCATGCGAGATATTTGTGACAGCTGTTTTCAGCTCCTGATCTCCTCTCGTATACTGTATCTGTTTCTGACGAAGCAGTTTTAGCTGCCGGTCTAAATCGGCAGCTAAATGGCGAATCCTGTGATCAGAACAGGTGACATCGATTCCTGTATTGGTGTCTGTCTCCATACGTTTTGCAAGCTGTATCCGTATCTCATCCACAGACTGGTATACGGACACCAGCTTACATATCAGACAGACACAGACTGCGAAAAGCAGTACAAGTATCAGAATCATATTACTTAATATCCTTTCTGCGAAAGATCAGCAAACCTGTCATATTTGCCATCACCGTAATAACAGCAGAATAAGCGCAGAGCATAGCCGGATGCTGCAGGAGCTGTTTTTGCATGGAACTGTTTGCGATCTGAAAGCTTTGCCCGCCCGGCAGCAGATCAAGCAGAAACTGGTGAATGTCACGCACTGTTCCTGCCAGATAAGACGGATTTGGAACTTTCTCCCCGATCGTTACGCTGCCGTCATTGGCCATCTGAATCTGGCTGATCATCTCAGGCTCATTCAGTCTCATGGCAAGATATCCCGCAAATACCAGCAT
>CANTHI010000323.1 GCA_947653505.1 uncultured Eubacterium sp. | reverse complement strand
AGGGAATAAGATACGCCTTCGATTTTAAGTCCGTCAAACAGCCGGGCAGAATTACAGCCGCAGCTGTAATAAGCTGACAGCATATTTGCGGCCATAGATTTTCCAAACCGTCGCGGACGGCTGACACAGAGAAATCTTTTTTCTGTTTTATATGCTGCATTTGTATGGGTTATCAGCATGCTTTTATCTATATATAAGTCTGAATATCTGGACATTTCAAATGCAACGTTTCCGGGATTCACATAGATGCCCACAAAGATGCCCCCCTTTCTAAAGTGTAGAATAGTTATTCTGACTGTCTGGATATCAATGGTTTTATAATCTGATATATATATATCATAATTTTATTTTAATCGTTATTTATAAAATTACAATATTTTTTATACAAAAGCTTTTATTTATGTGAGGGGCGATTTTGCAAAGCATACTTTCTATATAGCCCCGAATCGTTACGTTACTAAGAGCGGCCTCCCTGGCCGTGAATAGTAACCATTCAATCAAAGCTCTTGACAAATGATTCTACATGCTGTAGACTAAAATGGTCGACAGTATGTAGAATCAAAGCAGGAGGAATCACAATGGCAGAGTACGGACTGGGAGAAGTGGAGACGCGGTTTGCGTCTCTGATCTGGGACAGGGAACCGGTCGCATCCGGAGAACTTGCAAAAATCAGCGAAAAAGAGCTGGGATGGAAAAAATCCACAACGTATACGATACTAAAACGGCTTTGTGAAAAAGGAATTTTTCAGAATGAAAAGGGAATTGTAACTTCACGGATGTCTTTTCAGGAGTTTCAGGCGCTTCAGAGTGAAAAATTTGTAGAAGAAAAATTTAAAGGATCCCTGCCAGGCTTTGTAGCAGCATTTTGTTCCCGTAAAAAACTAAGCAGGGATGAGGCTGACAGGCTGCGTAAAATTATTGAGGAAGAGGAAGAATGAGGGGGCTGATGCTGCAGACCGTGGCCATGAGTATACAGGCAATCCTTATGATAGGCATCGTTTTGATACTCAGAAAGCTGTTTGCGTGGCTGCGTATTTCCAAAAAGTATTTCATGATATTCTGGATCATGTCATATTTTTTTCTGATCGTTCCGTGGAAAGTGACGATTCCCGAAGGGGACTGGCACAGGCTGATGCTGCAGATTGGGGAATTTGTGGATGCTGGACGTATTACTGCGGAAAATAAGAGTTTTTCAGATCGGGATATGAGTCAGGATGCAGATCAGGATTTTGGGGCAGACTGGCGGGAGAGTTCCGGGAAGGAAGGGACAGGAAAAGGGCTGAAAGAGCAGGAGAATACGGAAAAGACAGAGGATACTGGAAAGACAGGGCATGTGCCAGGGCTGCGGGAGCAGGATGGTTTACATGGGACAGTTTTTTGGGGAAAACTGGCAGAATGGTGGGATGCGTTTTGCGCAGTCCCGCAAAACATATGGCAGGCAGGGAACGGAAAGTACCGTGCGGCGGCAGACAGGTTGTCTGTGATCTGGGTGGCCGGGTGTCTGGGATTTCTGGTACAGGGTGTGATTTCCTATGTGCGGCTCAGACGAAGTGTGATATGTGCCGTCCGTTGTGATACGCGCTGGGATGACAGATGGTTCAGGATACAAAATGGCAGCAGATATCGCAGGAAAGAGATTCCGGTTTACATGGCGGATGACATACAGATACCTGTGGTTTTTGGGTATTTCAGGCCGTGTATTTATCTTCCGTCCGGAATGGATGCGGTGTATCAGGAGTATGTGGTGGCGCACGAGCGGATGCATATCCGGCGCAAAGATCATCTGGTAAAGGCGTCTGCTTATGCAATTACATGTCTGCACTGGTTTCATCCGGCTGTATGGGCTGCATGGCATTTTATGTCGGAGGATATGGAGATGGCCTGTGACGAAGAGACGGTTGCTGCCATCGGAACGGAAAAAAGAAAAGCATACGCGTTGGCGCTGCTGGAGCTGTCAGCCGGAGGATGGCATCGCATTGCAGCTCCTCCGGCATTTGGAGAGGGGGATATGAAAGTGAGAATCAAAAATATTATGCATACTGCGGAAACAACGAAAAAAAAGGCAGCAGGGGCGCTTGTGGCGGGAGCTTTTCTGACTGTGGTTTTTCTGACAGCAGGGCAGCAGGGGCACGACCGGACAGCAGAAGAGACACTGGCTGGCACAACCGTGCAGCAGGGGCAGCGTCAGATGCAGCAAACAGATGCAGCAGATGCAGCAGGAGGGACAGATGCGCCAGATGCAGCAGATGCAGCAGGAGGAACAGATGCGCAGATGCAGCAGAAAGAGCAGACACAGCAGAGGAAACAGATACTGACTCTGGGTATGGTGCGGGACGCATTTGCTGCGAAACAGGCAGACCGGCTGGATTACCAGCAGTATGAAAATGGCGTCAGGGATGAAGAGGATGCACAGCATGAAGACTGGCTGAATCAGAATATTTTTTTTAATTTATCAGATCAGAATGAATCGTACGTGATGCAGGTTTCGTTTCTCAAAGCGTCCGGCCAGCTGGCGGATATTACGATCCGCAGGGAATCGGATGCACAGATGGCATGGATTTATACGGTTGATGAAACGGGAGGGGAATCTTATCCGGAGGATCTGGAGCAGTATCTGCATACAAAAATAAATGTGGATGACTGGCTGGCGTTAGAGCTTCCAAAAGGGTATACGCTGGGGACTTACTGTGCGGATCTTGGATATGCCGGTGGTGCGCTGATTGCACCGGAAAGCTACGAGACGCGAAAAGGTCTGGATTCTGCACCGGAATACTGGAAATATGCCGGATTTGTCGGAGCAGTGCAGTCGCCGCAGGATGTTTTTATATTTGAGAATGGGAATCTGAATCCGGAGCATTTTCCGGGTGAGAATCACAGCTGGGCTGAACCGGAAGGAGTGATGGATACGATATCGCCGGAAGAAGGATGGAAGACGCTGCTGGTTCACAGCTTTCATGATCTGTATACGGCTGGAGAACTGGGAGAACTGGAGATGTCTGGTGTGGATGTCCGGAAACTGGAAACACAGAGTGAATACTGGTGCTTTTATTTTGTAAAAGAATCAGCAGAGCAGGCGTATGTTCTGACTTTGTCTGCAAAAGACTTTTCCAGAGCAGAAGCGGTCAGAATCGCAGGAACTGTAAAAATAAAGTAACAGTTCAGGCAGGTCTGCGCATGTACTGCGCTGACCGTATGAAAATGTAGTGGTTGCAGGTATCCAGCCCATCGCGAAGCGATTCCGGATGGCTGGATACGTAACAGTTCAATGGGTTATCTGAACTGTTACAAAATAAAAATGGTTTGAAATGTTACGGAGGATGGAATGGGATGAAGGTGTTGCGAAAGCGGTATTTGCAGGCTGTCATGCTGCTGCTGTCTGTATGCTTTTTAATTTTTCCGGCATGTGCCACGAAAACAGTGCTGGATGATATTGACAGATTTGGAGGCAGGGACGGTCAGGAAACGGACAACCGCACAGTGGCGGAGCAGGCCGCGGCGCTGCTGCCGCAAAAGCGGATCCGGGTAGGGTTTGTACAGGTTGGACATGAATCGGACTGGCGGATTGCGGCTACAAAATCATGCAGGGAAGTTTTTTCGGAAGAAAACGGGTATGAGCTGTATTTCGTGGATGCGGATAATGATCCAAAAGTACAGGTAAAAGCGGTTCGTAATTTTATCAGAGAAGCGGTCGATTATATTGTCATTGATCCGATTCTGACGAAAGGCTGGACTGCGGTATTGAAAGAAGCGTATCATATGCATATTCCGGTTATTGTTCTGGACCGTACGATTGATTGCGACGATCGTTATTATGCAGCGTGGTTTGGCTCGGATTTTGTGCGGGAGGGAGAATGGGCCGGCCAGTGGCTGCAGTCATACCTGAACCGGCAGGGAAGGGGCAGTGAGACCATCCGGATTGTGACGATCAATGGGACACAGGGCGCGTCTGCCCAGCTCGGACGTACTGAAGGATTTGCGCGGTATGTGGAGAAAAACAGCAACTGGCATCTGCTGGCACAGGAATGCGGGGATTTTACAGAAAGCGGCGGCAGGATGGTGATGGAAGCGTACCTGGAACGGTATCCGGCAATAGATGTCGTGGTCTGCCAGAATGATAATGAAGCGCTGGGGGCCTGCGCGGCGATGGATGAAGCAGGTATTTCTTATGAGCCGGGCGGGGATGTGATTGTCATTTCGTTTGATGCCACAAGAGCCGGGCTGGAGGCTGTACTGGAAGGGAAAATTCATGCGGATTTTGAATGCAATCCGCTGTCTCCGCCTTATGCGGCGGAGGCTATCCGCAGACTGGAAGCTGGCGAAGAGCTGGCAAAGAAACACTATTATCTGCCGGAGGATTGCTTTACGGCAGATGAAAATCCGATGACGCTGATGATTGAATTTGAGTCAAAAAAGATGGTGACTGTTACAAAAGAGCTGCTGGAACAAAGAGAATATTAATCTGTCTGCATATGACGCTTTCCTGTATCCGGACGGAACAGAGACTTTTAGAATTATTAAGAATTAGTTTATGATTCTTTTAGGCTTTTGACACATTTCAGACACATTTATTCCGTATACTAATTACTATCAAATGAAGTTGGCGGCAAGGAAAGCGCGCGCTGGCCGTCAGCTTCGACTAAAAATTATTCCATTTATTTATAGATTAAACATTTTCATAACTAAACTCCTCGAAAAAACGATCTGCGAGAGCAGGTCGTTTTTTCTGCCATATGGCGGAGAGGAGCTACCGTTCTTTTTTCACATCCTCTTCCAATGCAATAAAACCTGCTGTAACTGCAAGAGCAAGTATGATGTCGTGGCCGCCGTGGCTGCTGAATGGATCTTTTACTATGGAATATACCAAAAAAGCTGTACAGAACAGCAATACTGTCAGGATTATTCCATGAATGAGTTTTCTGTTTTTCATTTTCCGTTCTGCTCCTGCTCTATAATTCTTTTACCTATATGCCAATAAGTCATT
>CANTHI010000322.1 GCA_947653505.1 uncultured Eubacterium sp. | reverse complement strand
GAGCTTGAGCTGCTAAAGTGTCAGGAGATCCCTGTATTAGGCGGAATTGTCGTAGAATAACAAAAGCCTGCAAAAGCTGGCAGTAAGGGACAGATATGGAAAAATATAGTGTTTTGATGGCGGTTTATAAAAAAGAAAAACCGGAATATCTGATACAGAGTCTGGACAGTATGCTGGCGCAGACGGTTCTGCCGGATGAGATTGTACTGGTGGAAGACGGACCGTTAAAGGAAAGCCTTTACCGGGTAATCAGACGATATCAGAAAAAGTATCCGGCAGTTTTAAAGGTCGTGTCCCTGCCATGCAATAGTGGACTGGGAAATGCGCTTAATTATGGACTTTCTTACTGCAGCCATGAACTGGTCGCGCGGATGGACTCGGACGATATTTCCATGCCCGCCCGTTGCGGGATGCAGCTGGAAGCATTTAAACGTCAGCCGCAGCTGTCAATCGTAGGGACACAGATTGATGAATTTTCCGGTTCCCCGCGGCACGTAATCGCTTCCCGTGTTGTACCGACGTCTTATCAGGAGATTTTGCGGTTTTCACGCAGGAGGAGTCCGTTTAATCATCCGACTGTCATGTTTCGCAAAAGTGCGGTTATAAAGGCTGGCGGTTATGCAGCCTACGGACGAAAAGAAGATCTGGATCTTTTTGTAAGAATGCTGCAGCAGGGAACGCTTGCAGTGAATCTTAAAAAATCCTATCTGCTGTACCGTACCAGTAAAGAGAATCTGCACAGAAGAAAAAGCTGGCAAAACTGTAAAGAATACATCCGGATTATGTACGGGTTTCATAAAAAAGGATACAACAGCATGGCTGATATGGCTTATATCATAGCCGGACAGCTTTTGATCTGCCTGTTGCCGGACAGGCTGGCAAAGAAACTGACTGACTGGTTTTTACGAAAAAGATATCCTACATAAAAATCCTGCATAATCAGATATAAAATTTCAATACAGTCAGGAAAAGTGTTTAAACAATATGAATGGGAAAAATCTTAAAAAAGAAAAATGTAAAAAAGAAGTATTAAAAAGAGGGGAGTCTGAAACAGAAAATACCCGGAAACATACAGGCTCCGCTGCATCAGTCAGGGCTCTTATGACAGTTTATTATCCACGCAGGCAGCAGCTGGAACATGCAAAGCGGTGTCTGGAGCAGGTAGATGCGTTATGGATTTGTGATAACAGTCCTTATAGCAGCCAGGAACTGTTTGCAGGACTTGAAAACTGCACGTATTGTCTGATGCCGGAAAATCTGGGACTGTCAGCCGCGTTTAACCGGCTGCTGAAAGACGATGCGGCAGGCTGGTCGGAGGATGATTTTTTACTTTTTTTGGACCAGGATTCTGTGCTTGGGAAAGCGCATGTAAAAAAACTGGTATGGACGTACCAGCATCTGAAAAAAGCGGGAATCCGGGTCGGCTGTATCGGGCCGGTTTATTATAATAAAAGCAGCAAAAGGATCGAAGTCCCCAGAATTGCGCGTAACATATCCCGGTATGAAAAAATTGTAAGCAGCATCATTACATCGTCCATGCTTTGTACGTATGGAGATCTGAGATCCATTGGTTTCTGGAATGAAAAAATCTTTCTGGATATGGCAGACTGGGATGTCTGCTGGAGATTTCAGAAAGCGGGATATGTCTGCTGCCTGACTGGGCGTATCATATTCAGACATGCTGTCGGGGAAGGAGAAAAAAGGGCCGGTTTTTTGCGGATCCGGACCGGAAAGCCGTTTCGGGAATATTATGAAACCCGTGACTGCCTGACGCTGCTTGGAGAAACGTATACGCCGTTCAGATACCGGATCCGGTTTCTGTCGATGCTTACGGTACGTCCGCTGCTGCATGTTCTGTTTCTGGATGAGCCGGAAAAACGGATGTATTATATCAGAAAAGGAATACATGACTTTCAAAAAGGCGTTTATGGGAGACTGACAAATGACAGATTTGGAAATGAACAAAATGATTCTGGCGATGGAACAGCTGAACAGCCAGCGGATACAGCTGCTGCACAGTAAAGCGATGGCAGATGGAGTCCGTCTGCAGCGAATCCAAAATGAGGTCAGGGGCCTGCAGATCCGTGCAGTCTGGCATCATCTGGCAGTACGGCTGAACAGCCAGCACATCCCGGTGCGGGCTGCCTGCCGGAACCTGCCTGCTGAAAAAGAGCTTGCACTGGCAAGGCGCGGCAGCACAAAGCAGCGTACCGTCGTGTATACATGTGTGACTGGAACGTATGATAGGCCGGTACGTCCGTTTTATAGGTTTGACCACTGCGACTATGTATTGTTCTCGGAACATCCGGCAGACGGATGGAGCTGGCAGAAGATACCGGAAAAACTGCAGAAAATGAAACATCCGGCATGGATTAACCGTTATCTGAAGCTGCACCCATTTCAGTTTTTTGCAGACCAGTATGATTATGCAGTATACATTGATGGAAATATAACACCAGTATCCGATCTTTCGGTTCTGGCGGAGCTCGTAAATCCCAAAACGGGACTGGCCTTTCACAGGCACTGCTCCCGCAGCAGTCTCAGCGGGGAAGTAACAGCATGTAAAAATCTGAAAAAAGGAAATCTGCGGTATCTGCGCAGACAGATCAGAAAATACAAATCCGAGGGGATGCCGGACAATTATGGTCTGGCAGAAGGAAATGTTATCGTAACCGATCTGAAAAACCATACCGCGAAAAAACTGATGGACATGTGCTGGCATGAATTTGCCGCACACAATGGCGGACGTGACCAGATTGTGTGGCCGTATGTCTTATGGAAATCCGGTATCTGTATGGAAGAGGTGTGTACACTGGGAAATAATGTCTGGATGAATCCCAAGCTGTATATTACAGAACATGCACGAAACAGGCAGTCTGACAGGAAGTAGCATTCGGATGAAAGCAAAAGGATGAAGCAGTTCAGATTATGTGTTACATACTGGCTATGCGGACGATGGAGGGGCAGATTTCTATAGGCGCGAACTTAAGAACAAAGGCAGCAATTTACATTAAAGTGTTGCGTATTGTATTGGCTATGCGGACGCCGGATGGGAGGCATTGGCCGGTCTGCCTGTTCCTGTTCCAGAATGTAAGAAGCTCTAGGCATTCTGCATCCAGTCTGTGGAACCGGACGGGCGCGACACCTACTTCGCTCTGGCGTTCCGCCAGCAGCTAAAGGTGCCGCTTCGGCTTCGCCGCCTGTGTATCGTGCAGAATACCAAGAGCTTCTAAACATTCTTCCAACGTCACAGGCAGACCGGCCAATGCCTCCCATCCGGCTGTCTTTTAAAAGCTTTACACACGTTGTAACGAAACATTATGAAGAAATGCTTAACACACATTACAGCGAAACATCATGCAGAAATTCATACATAAACATTTTGGTAATCTGATGTAATGCTTGTGAAAACCAGCTGGGAGAGGAAATTTTCCCCGTCTGCTGTGGCTTCGGAAGAATGTTAGAAGCCCTTAGTATTCTGCCCGATACACAGGCGGCGAAGCCGAAGCGGCACCTTTAGCTGCTGGCGGCAGCCAGAAGCGAAGTAGGTGGCGCGCCCGTCCGGTTCCAAAGAGTAAATGCGGAATACTTAGGGCTTCTTGCATTCTGGAGCGGACACAGCAGACGGGGAAAATTTTCTCTCCCAGCGTCCTCAAAGCTAAAATACAACACTTTAATGTAAACTGTTGTATTTGTACAGCCAAATTCATGTGTAACCGCGGGATAAAAATGGAATAAGGAGACATAAATGAGTATGCAGGGATTTGATTTGTACTCTAATTTTATATATCTTGGATCAATGGGACTTGGGCTTTTGATCTGCCTGGCAGATCAGCATGGTTTTGTGCGGTCATCCGGGAAGCATCACAGAGGTTTCTGGTGCGCGGCTGCTGCATTGCCATTTTCTATAGTGCTGGGCCTGCGTTCCTGGAAAGTAGGATATGATACTTACGTATATATTTATCATATGTATGGACATCTGGAAGGTTTTTCAGAAAGGGAATATGTATTTGCGGCAGTAGTCCGGCTGCTGCACTGGCTGACAGATGGGGGATTTTATCCGGTTATGCTGCTGGCGTTTTCCTTTGCGGCCGTATTTCTGGCGCTTTATGCGGCGGATGCTGTCAGCATATCGTGTAATCTGCCAGTTTTTTATACCGGATACTGTCTGCTGTCCGGACTATGTCTTACAGACCAGTTCCGGCAGCTGCTTGGATGCTCCCTGTTTCTGCTCGCGCTGGCAATGTATAATAACAAGAAAAGGATTGCCTTTGTGACTGCCTGTCTGGCAGGAATCGGTATACATAATACGATTCTTATAGCATTTCTAATTTACTGGCTGTGCAGTCTGGCAGCAGACGGAAAGGAACGGGAAGTTTTTGTGTGGTACCGGCGGCATTCCATTATGGTTACACTGGGATGGAAGAAGGCGTTATTGTTAGCGCTGGCGGTGACAGGAGCAGTATTTTTTTATGCAGACAGACGGTTTTTACAGTTTGTCGTACAGTTTGTACCGGAGTCTTATATGCAGTACTTTACGTCCAGACTTGATTATCAGAAAATCGGATTCGGACTTTTGCTGGATTCCATGATCGTAATCCCAAGTCTGTTTTTAAGCCGTTATACGCAGACAAAGCAGGAAAAAACGATGCGTCTGTTTGGCTTTTTTATTCCGGTTTTCCGTGTCTTAGGGTATGTCAGCTATTTTCTTTACCGGCTGCTTTATTATCCGCAGATCGTACTGCTTGCATTTTATGCAGTTATTTTTTCAAAAACAGACGTTCCCGGATATTGGAAATGGGCGACGGCTGGTATTGCACTGGTGTTTTATGCGGTTAATTATATGTATATGAATAACCACGGAGCATTTCCATATCAGTTTTATTTTGAATGACAGACACCGCGTTTATGTGTAATTGTCTGAACGCCACAAGTATTACGTACACTGTTTCATTCATACAGTCTGTCTCAAAAGCATGAGG
>CANTHI010000321.1 GCA_947653505.1 uncultured Eubacterium sp. | reverse complement strand
ACGACGCTCTTCCGATCTGACAGATCTGGCAGCAGTTTTTGCCAGGGACTGGGGTGACGCTCCCATGCAGGCTTACGGCTATTTTGATCAGGTCGTGGATATGGCAGTATCCATATTAAGACAGCAGGAAGAAGCGGAAGGGATTTATGAAGCTGCCATTGATCTGTTTCTATGGCTGCAGGATGCCGGAAAGGGACAGATTGCCGGAAAAGGGTGTGAGAGGCTGATTGGCACGATCGAGCGGCTGACAGAAGTAGCGGAAAAGAAACAGTTTGTCAGAAAGCGGAAATACAATGCCGGAATGGATAAAAAATACGCAAAGTGTGCTGTCGAGGTACAGAATTACTGTAATATGCAGCATGTACAGCTGCCAGTAACAAAGATCAGGCTTTTACATTTTGGAAATATTATTATACGTGCATGTGAGGAAGGCAGGAAGTTTACGAATGTAAAGGAAATGCAGATCTATCATACAATTCCGATTGTTGCAGATGACATCAGCAGCGGAGATTTTCAGATATATATCAGCCAGCTGGCGGAGATTATGGACGAACTGGAAAACGATCAGGACGAATACCTTCTGATTTTTACATGTCTGCAGTTAGATGAAACACAAAAAAAGATTCTGGTCGGGATTTTCATGGATTATGAAACGGCTTATCAGAAAAAGAAAAAGGAAATTCATGGAGTACAGTCTTTGCTGTCCGCAGTGCGCGCATCCGCAGACAGTGGTTATGTGCGTGCAATGGCAGAATATATATCCGATATGAAAGCTTCCCGCAGGGAAAAGCTGGCAGATGCCATACGGGAGGAATGCGGCAGGGAGCTTTATACATTCTGGATAAAGCTGGAAAATATGAAAATGGAAAAAGAAACAAAAAAAGGCCATTTTATATTTGGCAGGAGGAAGACGGATTGAGAGGACAGCGGGAGAATGGGAGATTTGGAGAGCATGAGTGGAAGATAAAAATGTTTTACGCGGTATGCATCGGACTGGCGGCGCTGGCAGCGTGTGTGGCTTTGTACTTTGCCTTTCTGTATGCAAAAAACAAAACGATTGCTTATCAGAAGGAACAAAAGATCCTTCAGGAGAAAGAGGAGGCGGAAGCGCTGCGTCTGGCTCAGGAGCGGGACAAAGCCACCAGGGAGGCGGAAGAAGAGGCTGTCAGAAAGGCAGAAGAAGAGGCTGCCAGAAAGCAGGAAGAAGCCAGGGAAGCGCAGCGCAAAGCCGAAGCAGAACAGGAATATGTGAGTGAGTATGAGCTGGTTGTTTCAGATGCTACCTGGAAGCAGGCGAAAAAAGCGGCAAAACAGCGGGGCGGGCATCTGGCAGTGATTACATCGGAAGAAGAGCAAAAGATCGTAGAGGAACTGATCGACCGCAACGATCATATCCATACCGTCTGGCTGGGCGGATACCGTAAGGATGATACATTCTGCTGGGTGAATAAAGAACGTTTTGCATATGCAAAATGGGGAGATGGAGAACCGAATAATGAAACGGGGGATGAAAATTATCTGGATATGTATGAAGTAAATGATACATGGTATTGGAACGATGTCCCTGACTCCATCGAAAAGTATTACAGCGGAAAAATGGGATATGTCATAGAATGGGAGGTCTTACAGTAATGGGAGGTCTTACAGTAATGGGAGGTCTTACAGTAATGGGAGGTTTTACATGAATGAGGGCCTTATGGCAATGGGAGAAGATTTATGAGTCAGGAAGTCACGAAAAAAAGGCGGAAACGAAGAAAAAGTAAGAAAAGACTCCGGATGCTCAGAAAAATACTGCTTACATCCATGTTTTCTATCGTACTGCTGACAGTAACGGCATTGCTGGCTCTTTTTATGATAAACAGGAATGCGGACCAGACTGCAGACAGCGGAGAAAAAACTGGCAGAAAACACGCAGCCCCGGACCGTTACAGTCAGACGGGCGAACGGAAAGCGCCAGCGCAAGAGCATAGTCCGGATCACAAACAGGCAGTATCCCAGGATCGCGGCAGCCCGGATGATCGTGCAGGCGCTGGCAATTACCTGCAGGCAGATATCCGGTCAGAGCATAAGATTCGTGACTGCATCAGCGGGATGACGCTGGAAGAAAAGATCGCACAGCTTTTTGTCATTACCCCGGATGCGCTTACGAAAGTAACTGGTGTTGTGATGGCTGGGGAAAAGACAAAAGAGGCGCTGAACGGGTATCCGGTTGGCGGGCTTGTATATCTGAAAAATAATATCCGGTCCGAGGAGCAGTTTGCCACAATGGTCAGTAAAGCACAGTCTTACAGCGTGGAACGGATTGGCCTGCCGTTATTTATCTGTGTGGATGAAGAAGGAGGAACGGTAGCAAGGATTTCCGGACGGGGATTTGCAAACGTGCCGGATATACCGGATATGTGCCGGATCGGGACGGATGGGGACGGTTCGCGGGCATACCAGACAGGATTGCAGATCGGTGAATATTTATCCCGTTTTCAGGTTAATGTGGATTTCGCGCCAGTTGCAGATGTTTTTTCGAATCCGGCAAATACTGTAATCCGCCGGAGAGCTTTTGGCAGTGATCCGCAGCAGGTAGCGGATATGGTAGTGCAGGAGGTGCGTGGACTAAAGGAGAAGCATATGCAGGCGACGTTAAAGCATTTTCCGGGACATGGGGATACGGAAGAGGACAGTCATTCCGGATGGGCATATTCGTATAAAACACTGGACGAACTGCGCAGCTGTGAACTGATTCCGTTTCAGGCCGGCATAGATGCCGGGGCAGAGTTTGTTATGACCGGACACATTTCACTTCCCAAAGTACTGGGTGATCATACGCCTGCTTCCATGTCACATAAGATGATTACAGAAGTATTGCGGGATGAAATGGGGTTTGACGGAATTGTCATTACAGATGCTTTAAATATGGGAGCGATTTCCCAAAACTACAGTCCGCAGGAGGCAGCCACAGGGGCACTTAAGGCAGGTGCAGATCTGCTTTTGATGCCGCAGGATTTTGAACGTGCGTATGCGGGGATTCTGGATGCGGTAAAAAAAGGAGAGATCAGGCAGAGCAGAATTGATGAATCTCTGGAACGGATCTTAAAAGTCAAATTTGCCATGCAGGATGCATCCTGAAAAATTACAAATAAGAGATTCGACAGACAATCTGCCATGCAGGATGCTGCAGCGACAGATCAGATACAGGCGGAGAATGTTATGAATAGAAGATATGGAAGATATGGAAGTAATCAATGGAAGATCCTGTTATATAAAGCTGGCGCGGCCATACTTGTGCTGGGTGCGGCGTCAGGAGCTGCGTATGGTGCATACGCCTATGTCCGGCCCCAGATAGATTCCTACCAGAAAGAGAAGGAGGAAAAGCAGAAGGCTCAGGATCTGCTGGATGAGGTACAGATAGCTGTGGATCAGAAAGCGGCAGCAGATCAGGAGGCTGAGGCTGCCAAAACAGAGGCGGAAAAAGCCAGAAAAGAAGCAGAAGAAGCAAAAAAAGAAGCAGAAGAAGCGAAAAAAGAAGCACAGGATGCAAAGAAAAAAGTAAAAAAACAAAAGAAGCAGCAGGAAACGGTAAAAGATGTGGAACAGACAAAGGATACGGAACGTGCGGCGGAGTACCAGGTAATTCAGGCAGACAGCAGTAATATAGAAGATTACGGGGCAGTGCTGAATCCGGATTTGTATCAGTACTATGATTCCGGAATCAGTGATTTTGCGTTTTATTATCCCGCAGAGTTGTACAATGAGGTAAGCTGCAATGAAGAGCCTGTGGAAAAAGATTACGGAATGAACATGCAGACAATCCGTTTTACAGCATCCGCAGGCAGCGAGCTGGTATTTACGCTGTACAGGCGGACAGATTATCGTTCGATTGAACAGATGACAGACTATATTTACGGGCAGGAAACCGCCTCGATGCGGGATGCGTCCAGATTAGTATTGTCTGCAGAGGAAGATTATGGAAGAGTCATTGTAACAGGTTATACGGATGCGGGAAGCAGGCTTGTTTATGACATGGTAAAAATTGAGCCGTCTTATGTACTGCATATGAAGCTGTATTTTCCACAGTATACAGGTGCACAGGATCAGCTGCAGAAAGGTTATGTAACGGAGTGTGTTTACCGGATGTGTGAATTTTCGGGGAGCAGTAAACCACCGAGAAGCTATGAGGAGTTTACGAAAGGTTCATAAGAAATGAAAAAAAACAGGGATTTTATACTCGCTGTAATTATGCTGTCAGGTATACTGGCGGGAGCCTGCCAGCATCCGGATTTACTGCTAAAACAGTCAGATGCAGCGCTGCAGGAAGAAAAACCATTGAAAAAGGAGCCGTCTGATTCCGTAAAAACAAAAGCAGACCCGGAAAAAACGATACAGAAGCAAACAAAGACGCAGTCTGACCAGCACAAACAGAGCCAGACAAAACAGGAGCCGCAGATTCTGGATTTTGTGGATGCATTTGGAGAAGCTTATCAGGTTAAGATCAATCCGGAAATAAAAAAACATGATTATAAGCTGGATGCATTTGTACATGACGGGGACAGGCTTTCTTATAACGGAGATGAACGGTACAGCTATCGTCTGGGGATTGATGTGTCCTATCATAACGGAGAGATTGATTGGGAAAAAGTGAAAGCGGAAGGATATGAATTTGCTTTTTTGCGGATAGGATACCGTGGCTATGGGAAAGAAGGGAGGATTTGTCTGGATAAGCAGTTCTATAATTATATTCAGAATGCCAGGGCTGCTGGTCTGGACATAGGAGTTTATTTCTTTTCACAGGCAGTCAGCGAGGAAGAGGCAGCGCAGGAAGCGGCGTTTGTCCTGCAGACACTGGATGGGATAAAGCTTCAGCTGCCTGTCGTTTATGATCCGGAGAGTATTCTGGATGCTGAGGCAAGGACAGATCATGTGACAGGCAGTCAGTTTACCAAAAACACGATTGTATTTTGTGAACAGATAGAGAAGGCCGGGTATCAGCCGATGATCTACAGCAATATGCTCTGGGAGGCTTATCAGTTT
>CANTHI010000320.1 GCA_947653505.1 uncultured Eubacterium sp. | reverse complement strand
CCATCCGGCGTCCGCATAGCCAATACGCAACACTTTTATGTAAATTGTTGCATTTGTTCTTAAGTTCGCACCTATGGGCCGGTTCCCTCATCCAGCGTCCAATTCTCCAGAATGTAACACATGATCTATCCAGCCAATGCCTCATGCATGTTTTCATTGATTTTTCCATTTACTACTTGAAATTATGACCCCGTCCATATATAATTATGCCTGATACGATTGTAAAAGTCAGAAGAGAGGAGCTTTTCATTTATGTACACATTGGAAGATATTCAGGCAGTAGATACAGAGACGGCGGCTGCGATTACGGCTGAGCTGGACAGACAGAACAGCCATATTGAGCTGATCGCGTCTGAGAACTGGGTAAGTCCGGCAGTTATGGCTGCGATGGGCAGTGTTATGACAAATAAATACGCAGAAGGATATCCGGGGCACAGATATTATGGCGGCTGTGAATGTGTGGATGTCGTTGAAGAATTGGCCAGAGAGCGCGCAAAACAGCTGTTTGGCTGTGAATATGCAAATGTACAGCCGCATTCCGGTGCGCAGGCGAATATGGCAGTACAGTTTGCGCTGCTGCAGCCGGGGGATACGGTTATGGGTATGAACCTTGACCACGGCGGACATCTTACACACGGAAGTCCTGTGAATTTTTCCGGAACATATTTTAAGATTGTTCCTTATGGTGTCAATGATGAAGGCTTTATTGATTATGATAAACTGATAGAGACCGCAAAGGAATGTAAGCCGAAAATGATTATTGCGGGAGCATCGGCTTATGCGCGTACGATTGATTTTCAGAAATTCCGGGAAGCAGCGGATGCGGTTGGCGCTTATCTGATGGTAGATATGGCGCATATTGCAGGACTGGTAGCGGCAGGGCTGCATCCGTCGCCGATACCTTACGCGGATGTTGTGACGACGACGACGCATAAAACACTGCGTGGTCCGAGAGGCGGTATGATCTTATGCAGGGATGCGGAGCTGGCGAAGAAATTTAAGTTTAATAAAGCAGTATTTCCAGGCATTCAGGGTGGTCCGCTCATGCATGTCATTGCGGCTAAGGCTGTCTGCCTGAAAGAAGCGCTGGATCCTTCGTTTAAAGTGTACCAGCAGAATGTGGTAGATAATGCGCAGGCATTATGCAAAGGATTGATGGACCGCGGCATTGGCATTGTATCCGGCGGTACGGATAACCACCTGATGCTTATTGATCTGACCGGATTCGGACTGACCGGAAAAGAAGTGGAAGCAAGACTGGATCTGGCGCATATTACGGCAAATAAAAATACGATTCCGAACGATCCGCAAAAACCAACCGTAACGAGCGGAATCCGTCTGGGAACGCCTGCGGTTACTTCAAGAGGAATGAATACGCAGGATATGGATCAGATTGCGCAGGCAATTGCGATGATGATCAAAGAAGGAGAAGCGGCGGCAGAGCAGGCACTGGCAATCACACAGGCACTGACAGCAAAATATCCATTAAAATAGAAGCGGTTCGTGTTTTTGGAGGAAATCATATGTTAGATATTAAATTTGTCAGGGAAAATCCGGAGCTTGTAAAGCAGAATATCCGGAAGAAATTTCAGGAAAAAAAGCTTCCTCTCGTAGACGAAGTCATTGAACTGGACGCGCAGGCGCGTAAGGCAAAACAGGAGGCAGACACATTAAGAGCCAGCAGAAATCAGCTGTCCAAACAAATTGGCGCGCTGATGAAACAGGGGAATAAAGAAGAGGCTGAGGCAGTCAAGGCGCAGGTGGCAGCAGACGCAAAGCGGCTGGAAGAGCTCGAAGCGCAGGAAAAAGAGCTGCAGGAAAAGATTTTAAACAACATGATGGTCATTCCGAATATGATTGATCCTTCGGTACCGGTCGGACCGGATGATTCCTGCAATGTTGAGATTCAAAAATACGGGGAACCGCTGGTGCCGGATTTTGAAGTGCCTTATCATACACAGATTATGGAACGGTTTGACGGTATCGATCTGGATGCTGCAGGAAAAGTAGCTGGAAATGGCTTTTATTATCTGATGGGGGATATTGCAAGGCTGCATTCCGCGGTAATTTCCTATGCCAGAGATTTTATGATTGACCGCGGCTTTACGTATTGTGTACCGCCGTTCATGATCCGCAGCAATGTAGTAACCGGAGTGATGAGCTTTGAAGAAATGGATGCGATGATGTACAAAATCGAAGGGGAAGACCTGTACCTGATCGGTACTTCAGAGCATTCCATGATTGGCAAATTTATCGATACGATACAGGAGGAAGAAAGCCTTCCTTATACGCTGACAAGCTATTCTCCGTGCTTTAGAAAGGAGAAAGGAGCGCATGGCATCGAGGAACGCGGAGTTTACCGGATTCATCAGTTTGAAAAGCAGGAAATGATCGTCGTATGCAGACCGGAAGAATCCATGCAGTGGTACGACAAACTGTGGCAGAATACCGTAGACCTGTTCCGCAGTCTGGACATTCCGGTACGGACGCTGGAATGCTGTTCCGGTGATCTTGCAGACTTAAAAGTGAAATCCTGCGATGTAGAAGCATGGTCTCCGCGCCAGAAAAAATACTTTGAAGTCGGAAGCTGCTCCAATCTTGGAGACGCACAGGCAAGAAGACTGAAAATCCGTGTGAAATCGAAGCAGAATAGCAAATATTTTGCGCACACATTAAATAACACGGTAGCGGCTCCGCCACGGATGCTGATCGCTTTTCTGGAAAATAATCTGAATGCTGACGGCAGTGTCAATGTGCCAGAGGCTTTGCGGCCGTATATGGGCGGAAAAGAGAAGCTGATTCCGAAAAAATAAATGACAGACCCAAAAACTGTTATCTGAGGGATGCACTCACAAGACAGTATGAAACAGGCTTTTGGAAACGGCGTAGCTTGCGGGCTATGCCGTTTTTTTGATTTGCAGGCGTAAGCATATAATGGCCTTGCGGACGCTGGATTAGGGAATTATTCGGAAGTTTATCCAACGTTGAGGAAACATGCAGACCGGGGAGCAGTTTGAACGATGGCTGGATAACTGGTGCGATCCCGTATTTGTCAATGGCCCAGGCATCCGTCATATCCATGACAGCCTGTCTGACGGCAACGGCTGTTCCATTGCGTTCTATTGCGAAAATGGATATTGTCGCGTCGATAGAAACGATTGTATAAAAAATATTGAAATGAAACTTTTTTCCAGCGGATCCAATCTAATGTTTTATAAGGCCGGTGCGGTGTTTCTGCTTATGGGCAGACTGGCCATAAATGCCAGCGCTGCCCGGTACAGGCGCGGAATAACGGCAGCAGGGAGGTGGGATGACTTGAATATTTTTACCGGAAAAAAAGAGAAGAAAAACAGGGAGCTTGTGGAACAGATTATTCTGGAACATTATAACCAGTACTACCGGCTCGCTTACGGCTATACGCATCATGCGCAGGATGCCAGTGATATTGTGCAGAATGGGGCCTATAAGGCGCTGCGGGGCTGTCATACACTAAAGCAGCCGGAATATGCGGGTACCTGGGTATACCGGATTATGCTGAATGAGTGTTTTGGATATCTGAGACAGCCGAAATATGTATCTTATGAAGCGATGCAGGAGGAAACTGGCCTGGAAACCGGCAGCAGGGAAGACCACTACGAAGATATCGACCTGCAAAGAGCGCTGGATTCACTGCCGGAGAAGGAACGGGCAGTTGTGATATTGAAGTATTTTGAAGATAAAAAGCTGGAGGAGATCGCGGAGATTCTGGATGAAAATGTAAGCACAGTAAAAAGCAGGCTGTACCGGTGTATGAAAAAGCTACGCGATGTTCTCTCAGAATCAGAAGAAGCGCGGCAGACTACATCCTCCAGTCCGGCGGCAGGGCGCAGAAACCGGAATATTCAGGCAGGAACGTAAGACCAGAACAGGCAGGTGATGATATGATTAATTTTGCAGAAAGAAGGGAACAGCTGGACAGGCTGGAAGAGGGACTTCTGCGGCTAAAGGCCGGATATCAGCAACAGGAGATGTCAGAAGAACAGCTGGAGCAGTTACGCTCCACAATGAAGAACGCACAGACGGAGAATCAGAAAGAGCAGAAAAAAGCCAGAATTATAAAATATACGGCAGCGGCGGCAGTATTTCTGGGAGTGTTTATCGTCCTGCCAAATACATCCGCAGCTGCAGCAGATGCAATGGAGCAGATTCCGGTGATTGGTCATCTCATAGAAGCTGTAACGTTTCGGAACTATGAATATGAATCAGACCGGAATATGGCCGATATCAAAGTTCCGGAGCTGATGATAGAAGGAAAGGCGGAGAATGGGGAAGCCCAGGAAAAGCTGAAGCAGACGACAGAAGAGATCAATGAAGAAATCCGCAGAATTACAGATGAGCTGGTGGAAGAGTTTGAAAAAAATCTGCAGCATGAGTACGGTTATCAGGATATTGTGACAAACAGCGAGGTGCTGACAGCAACAGAGGAATATTTTACCCTGAAGCTGGGCTGCTATCAGGGTGCTGGCAGCGGATACCAGTGGAATTATTATTATACGATTGACCTGCGTACCGGAGAACGGCTGAAGCTGGGCGATATTTTTAAAGAAGGAGCGGATTATATTACGCCGATTAGCGAAAATATCATACAGCAGATGCAGGCTCAGATGGCAGCGGATGAAAATGTCACATACTGGCTGGACAATGAAGTGGAAGAATGGAACTTTCATGAGATTGCGGAAGATGTGTCGTTTTATCTGAATAAAACAGGTAACGTGGTGATCGCATTTGATGAGGGGGACGTGGCACCAATGTATATGGGCGCTGTGGAGTTTGAGATTCCGCGGGAAGTGCTGGAAGGAATCCGCAAATGAGAGGGGGCTGTGCGCTTGTGGGGAAGCGGCCCCATAGGCGCGGACTTTATCGGAGAGTGCAACAATTTACATAAAAATGTTATATTTTGGCTATGCGGACGCCGGATGGGAGGCGGGGATTTGTCTGCCTGTTCCTTTTCCAGAATGCAAGAAGTTCTAAGTATTCTGCATCCAGT
>CANTHI010000319.1 GCA_947653505.1 uncultured Eubacterium sp. | reverse complement strand
AGCGTGTCTCCTAAAGCGCTGCTGTCCAGATAAAAATGGATTTCTGACAGCTTCTGGTTTTTGATTTCATAAGAAAAAGCCGTTTCATAAATGAGCTTTAACCGCTGGATAGTGCCGCGCAGTCCCAGACTTTTCGACTCTGTATCCGGTCCGGTATCCGAAAGTTCACGGATGATCTGATCCGGAATGCCCTTACCGTTATCCTGCACCAGAATATGTACGATATGCTGTTCCTGTCTGACGCGTACCAGAATGGAGCCAGGGCCTCTTTTCGGACGGATGCCGTGCTGAAAGGAATTTTCGACGAGCGGCTGTATGGTCAGCTTTGGTATCTGATAGTCTTTGCAGCATTCGTCCAGTTCAATCTCGTAGCAGAACCGGTCTTCAAACCGGATTTTCAGGATTTCCATATAATCCCGGACCATGCGGATTTCATCACCGATAGACAGATATTCCCGTCCGCCGCTGACGCATTTTTTATAAAAACCGCCGAGTGATTCGATGAGCCTGCATACGCGGTCCGTATCGCCGAGCATCGCAAGCGCTTCCACACTGTCGAGGGCATTGTACAGAAAGTGCGGTTTCATCTGCTCCTGAATCTCATTCATCTCTACAATGCGGATCCGTTTCTGACGCTCGATGGTCTCCTGGATCAGACTGTGGATTTCATCTACCAGCCCGTTATAGCCATGAAACAAAGCTCTAAATTCGCGGAAGAATGTCTGCTCACTGATTTTTTCCAGCTGTCCGTTTTCCACATGTTTCATATGATTTAACAGCTGCTGGATAGGGTAGGCCAGCAGATTGGATATGGCAGCTGCGCCGCAAAAAATCAGCAGACCGGTAATGCTGATCAGAAGCATATTGTACCTTATGATGATATCGGCAGCCGTATTTCTGGCAACCGGTGTACAGCGGATGATTTTCCAGCCATTTTTTGGATTTACGATGCCGGACAGGTAATAATCTTTTCCGTCCGGATGTTTTTTCCGGGTGATTCCTGTTTCTGACAGATTCATGGCTGCTGCTGCCATCGTGCTTTCTGACAGTTCCGAAACGCCTCCGGCATAGATCGTTTCGTTTTTATAGTTTAGGATAGCAATCTGCTCCGATGAAAAATCCATGCTTTTAGAAATCAGCGCATCTAATTTTTCATGGCTGATCTGGACGCCGATTAATCCCAGACTGGTAAACTGCTCCAGACTGGTAAAGGAGCGGATCAGCATCAGGGAATTATGGGTTTTGCCTTCTTCTACGATTAATTCCGGCGCTCCATAGGGCGTTCTTAACCATTCAAAGTGGTCCGGGGAGTCCTGCTTGTGCTCGGTAAAAATGCTGGCGCTGTCACCGATGATCAGCCGCTGCCCCTGCTGGTCGGTCAGCCAGATCATATCGATGTATTCGGAAAACTGCATGACAGAATAGATGCGCTTCATCAGTGTCTGCTGCGTGCCAAAATCTGTTAAAATATTGCCGGTTTCCATCAGCTGCTGTACGACGCTGTCTGCGAGGAGCATTTTGGAATAATCATCGGCGCCTGCGATCATGGTGTCCAGGGAAGAATCAATGGACTGGAGGGTATTCAGATTTTCCTGTCCGATGACCTGATCCTCATACGCCTGATAACGGCGTGTGTAGAGCACTACATAAAGAAATATACTGGTAAAAATAATAATCCCTAACATTGCTGAGATTTTCAGATTTAACTGAAGATTTTTCTGGTATGTCATAATAATCCCCTTATTGATAGTATGCCGTCTGATCCGCGCAGTCTGCTGACAGAAATCGTCTAAAAGGCGGAGCATCTGGAGCTGTCCGATGCATTCAGCATAGCATGAGTATATCTTATTTGACAAGAAGCAGGCAACAAATCGAAAAGACACCGCAAGAATTGATAAGAATCCGGAAGGAAAATGCGATACATTGAACATGCGGAAGATTTAAAACTGGAAGTTCAGCCAGAATAAAAGAATCCGGAAGGAAGATGCGGTACATGGAACATGCAGAAGATTTGAAACTGGAAATTCAGCCTGAATCTGAGTCTGAGGTATGAAACTCTGAGTGTGGAAATCTGAATATGAATGAAAAGGAGGAAAACAGAATGCAGGGACCAGCAGCGCCTAAGGATCCGGAAAAACAGAGGGATTCGTTTTATATTATCAGGGACACGGCTGTCTTTGGTACGAAAATGTATGATGGCAGAGGGATTCAGTATCTGTATCAGGACTGTGAAAGACTTGTCAATAGTGCACAGATTACCGGAGGTATTACAGACGAACACCAGCTCGCACTGCTAAGGAGCGTGGATGGATTTCGAAAGCTGGTGCACAGTATAGGGGTGTCGGTAGAAACAAAAAATCCGAAAGAAACAGTGAGCTTTACGTTCCAGATGTACGGAAAGCAGGATATTTATGGGGGAGGAACGAGACTGGAGGCGGATTTTTGCGGAGATGGCGCCGAGCACAGAATCAGTCTGTCGCAGGTGACGTGGACGGAAGATGATCATATACCCGGACAGATTTTTGTGATTCTGGAAACGCCGGAGCAGGAGGCTTTGCTGAATGTCAGGCTGTATTTAAACGACGGTTATCACGCGCCAGAAACACAGGCAGAGGAAGAGATCGCGTTTGATTCGGTGGAATATCAGCGGATGATCGCGGATTCCTGCGTATCGTGTGGAAATGTCAGCAGGCTGAAACGCGTGATGGCACGGGCTGCGGCAGGTGAGGATATTACGATTGCATATATCGGCGGTTCTATCACGCAGGGAGCGGGTGCGGTGCCGGTACATACGGAATGCTATGCTTACCGTTCGTTCTGCCAGTTTCAGGAAAGGTATGGAAAGGGGCAGAATGTACATTTTCATTTTATTAAAGCCGGTGTCGGCGGTACGCCTTCGGAGCTTGGGGTTATCCGGTTTGAACGGGATGTGCTCCGGGACGGCTGCGTGAAACCGGATCTTCTGATCATAGAGTTT
The DNA here is from genome assembly GCA_947653505.1 of uncultured Eubacterium sp. The sequence goes on along the minus strand of CANTHI010000319.1, from coordinate 2,082 downwards.
GCGGTAAATGACGAAGGCGATGAGACAAAGGGGGACTGTTACGAAAGTCTTATCAGAAAAGCGTTGAATCTGCCGGATAAGCCTGCCGTCATTCTGCTGTTTTCCGTGTTTGCCAATGACGAAAATCTGCAGGAGCGCATGATACCGGTCGGCAGACATTATAACCTGCCGATGGTGAGCATCAAAAATGCTGTCACACCGCAGTTTTATAAAAAACGCGGCGCCGGCAGAGTCATATCGAAAAATCAGTTTTTTTATGATATTTATCATCCGTCCAACAGCGGCCACCGGATCATGGCGGACTGTCTGGCGTATCTGTGGAAACAGGCAGAGCTTCTGGAGGGGGAAGCAGAGCGGATGCCGCAAACACCACTGACCGGCAGCACATTTGAACACGTCCGCCTGCTGGACAAAAAAGATGGATACGATAAGGCGCAGATCCGGCCAGGCGGATTTACCGCGACAGATCATGTACTGCAGTGCGTGGAGATGGACGCGGTTTTGGAGCCTGTACCGGAGTTTCCCTTTAACTGGCACTATGATGGGATAAATTGTGCGCAGCCATATTTTGAGATGACAATTCCCTGCAGGGCGCTGGTACTCATTTTTAAAGATTCCGGAGAGACAGACGCCGCACGTGCGGATGTGTATGTAGACGGAAAATATGTACGGACAGCAGATCCATTTGTAAACGGCTGGCTGCACTGCAATCCGGCAATCATTATCAATGAACCGGAAAGCAGCAGCCATCTGGTACGGATTGAGCTGCAGGAAGCAGACAGGAACAAAAAATTTACCATACTTGGATTTGGTTACTGCGAATAGGGCGTATTGGTAAACAGATTCCGGTATTCGGTCGGTGTGCACTGGCTGGTCAGCTTAAACATGCGGATAAACGCGGACAGGCTTGTATATCCGGAGCTGAATGCCACATCGGTAATGGGGATTTCAGGATTGGCAAGCAGCTTCCGGGCATGTTCCATCCGTTTCAGATTCAGGTATTTATAAAAGGTCGTGGATGTAAACTGTTTAAACAGGCGCGCAAAGTGATATTTACTGAATCCGGCCACAGAAGCAACATCATCCAGACTCAGGTTTTCGGTGCAGTGCTCGCTGATATAGGTGCATACCATCAGAAACTTTTCCGCGTATTCTTTTGGCAGCTGGACGTCGCAGCTGAAATGTTCAAACCTACCTGTAAAATTGCTGCTGGCATTGCCGCCAGTATCTCTGCCGGTGCTGTTTTCGATGCCATTTTCGATGCTGCTTTCGGGATTGCTTCCGATATTGCCTCCAATCAGATAAAATATTTCCAGCAGTCTGGAATAAATGATCGTCTCCAGCAAAAAAAAGCCACTGTCATAAGCCTCTGAGATTTCCAGCATCAGATCATAAATCCGGCCATGAATGTCCGGCGACCGCTGTCCGGATATTTTCAATGCCGGTGACATCAGGCTGAGAATGGATTCAAAATCACGGATGGCGGTAAACATCGTGATTTCTGCCTGAAAAATAATACGGCTGCCCTGGGCAGGAGCCTTTAAAGAATGAAGAACCCCCGGGCAGATCACTAAAATATCCGTCGGAGCAAGCGTGATGGTATGTCTGCCGATAGTGGCAGAATAACTGTTTTCCAATGGCAGGATCAGCTCCAGCGGGGTATGCCAGTGCTCCGGGTAATCTTCAGGCTGATCATTGTGGTACAGGCGCAGATGGGTATCCGCTTTAAAATTGACGGTTTCGTGCATGGCGTGCAAAGATTCGATCATGATAGAGACCTCCGGCTTCGTTTCTGGTAGTGTGATGATTTTATATTTTAGACTGGTCTGGCAGGAAAAACAAGTATCAGTTGTATGGGCATCATTTTTCATGTGATACATTATGGGGAAACGGACGCCTGGAGAGGGAATTTACGCTGGATGGCCTCCCGGACGCTGTATGGCCTTCAGGATGCTGTATGGCTTTCCGGACGCTGGATGAGGGAACCGGCCCTGTTTCATTGTTCCGGTTTCCAGAATGTAAGAATCTCTAAGTATTCTGCATCCAGACTGTGGTACCGGACGGGCGCGACACCTGGTTCGC
>CANTHI010000318.1 GCA_947653505.1 uncultured Eubacterium sp. | reverse complement strand
AGAAAGCTGCCAGACTGGCGGCAGTCCGGGTATTATTTATTCACAGGTGTGAGCTGTATCTGGCATTAAAGAACAGGAAATTTGTTATGTTTCTGAAAATACTTGTCCATTTTATGCCGCAGTGTTTGTCAGTGGTTTTAAGCGGTTAACGGGAGAGCGGATATGAATGTCCTGATGTTTTGTTCCAATCGTGTAGATGGGGGAACAGTAAAAATATTTTATGAAACAGCATCAGCAATAGAAAAAAAGATGCGGGGAAAAGGAAGGGTATACATATGTTCGGATCAGAATAATCCTGCTGAAACTTATTATAAAATAGACAGACTGATACGTCTTCCGGTTTATTCTGAAGAAGAAGTTTGTGCAAATATGTACGGGGGAAATCCTGCGGTACGCATTGGAAAACGGATATGCAGAAAGATGCGTTATGCTCCGGTGAAAAAACATAATATCAAAGTCATGCGGGATTTTATAAAAAAACATAAGGCGGATTGCGTTGTGATACATAATGGAGGATATATAGGAGATGATCTGTGTAACCAGATGTTAAGAGCCGCGTACCTGGAAAAAGTATCAAAGAGAATCTGTGTGCTGCATGGCTGTTTGCAAAAAGGTATGTTATTAAAACTGCGGTTTTTCCCTTATGATATAAAATTAACCAGGGAAGCAACGGAGCTTGTTACCGTATCTGCATTTACAAAACGGGCTATTTTAAACGGTTCTTTTATCAAAAAAGATATCACAATTATTCCAAACGGATTACCGGATATACATCAATTGCCAGATGCACAAAGCGAACAGAAAATACGTCTGAATCCGGATCATAACAATATTCTGATGATAGGTAATTTTTTGCAGAATAAAGGACAGATGTATTATATCAGAATGGCTGAAAAGATGTTACAGAAAAACAGGGAAATTGATTTTACCATCATCGGCAATGTTTATGATGAATCTTATTATAAAAAATGTGTGGCTCTTATCCAGAACCTGGGAATAGAAAAACATGTCTTTATTTATCATGGAATCCGTAATGCTTCAGAATATATCCATATGTTTGATGTGCTGGCAGTACCTTCTGTCTGTGCAGAGAGTTTTGGGCTGATATCGGTAGAAGCGATGATGTGCGGAGTGCCGGTAGTGGCCTTTGCCTGCGGTGCTATTCCAGAAGTTGTGCAACATGGCAGAGACGGATTTGTCGTGCCGGCCGGGGATGTGAAGAAGATGGCGGAAAAGACCGGATGGCTGCTTTCGCATCCGCAGAAAAGAATACAATCTGGCAGGCAGTGCAGACAGGACTATGAGGAAAAATTCCGTGCAGAAATTATGGTAAACAGGTATCTGGAAATGATAGGACTGCAATGACAGGGAAAAGGAGCCGCTATGAATTATCTGGGTCTGACAGACGGACAAACGGTACCGTCTGGCTACGAACATTATTTATGGATCAGTGAACGGTGTACGGACAATATACAGTGGTGCCGTGAGCGAAAGATGAGTTTCACCATTTTACCGGAAAACTGGAGGTCAGAGGAGGAAATTCAGGCAGCGGAGCGTTATCTGTATCATGTGAAAGAATGTATTTTAGAATGTGCTGTCAGTCTGCTGAATGATTATCATCATACTGCTTATAACAAAGAGGAATGGCGGATTATGCTTGGTTCATGGCTGGAGCAGTATCTGGGTTCTTTTTATGACAAATATTTAAAACTTCTGGCAGCAGAAAAACTGGGAGAAGAATATGAATGCGATCTGTATGAACTGGCCGGCTGTACAGCTGTAGATTATGCAGAATATAGGGAGTTACTGTATCAGACGGATGAGTTTCATCTGTATCAGTATTCCATGCTGTATGAAGAAATGCAACCGCAGCATATCCATATAAGAAAAAAACGGTTGTATGAAAAGCCTGTCCGCAGCAATTATCCGGTAACATTTGGATTTGCTGCCAGGAAAATATATCACATGATATTGTATGTGAAAAAATATCTGTGCCGTACGCAGGATAGTGTCGTCCTGCAGAACTGTTATCTTCCAAACAGGCTTATTTTACAGGCAATGTGTATGGATCGCAGGATCACGGGATATTTTTATGATTATAACAGAAATGAAAGAAAAAAACTGCCAGACAGTACAGATACCGTATGGCGGAACCGGAAAGAGACTCTGCCTGCGGGAGCAGATGCATTTACAGGGCTGGCGATGAAATTGTTAAAACAAAATCTTCCGGTTGCTTATGTGGAAGGATTTTCATTTCTGCATAAAAAAGCAGAACGTATTTTTAGATATGCGATGCACCCGAAAGCTGTATTTTATGCATGCAGCAGTGTGTCGGTAGATGAAGTTTTTAAAATATATCTGATGAATATCAGAAAAACAAATGTAAAGTTTTGCGATATTCAGCATGGGGGAAATTATGGAATTGAATGTGTGGGATTAATGCGTCATGAATATGAGATTTGTGACTGTTTTTACACATGGGGATGGGAGCAGGAAGACAGAAGGCTATGCCAGTTTAAGCGTATGCCTGCGGCTAAGCTTTTAGGAAAGACAGTCAGGCATACACAGTCAGAACGTGATATTTTGTATGTCAATTACATTTATGATAAATATATATCCACGCCTGACAGGGATACACTTTATTATACCAGGAACAGACAAAAAGAAATCCATTTTTTTCAGACACTTAGTTCTGGTCTGCAAAACAGGATAGTGGTACGGATGTTTCCAGAAGATTATGGGTGGCATACAAAAGAGGAGCTGGAGAAAAATGTTCCCGGGATATGCTTTGATACCGGCAGCGATTATTATGAGAGTCTGGGCAGGGCAAAGCTGGTTGTTTTAATGAGCTGGTGTACGACTGCTGTAGAAGCTTTATATGTAAAAAAGCCGGTTCTTGTATTGTATTCATTAGACCATGCGTCGGAATTAGCGATGGAAGATATGGAGCTTCTGGAAAGAACAGGTATTTTGGTACAGACTTGGGAGAAATTGTCAGAGCAGCTGGAGAAAATATGTACAGACATTGATGCCTGGTGGAATGATACTGCACGTCAGGAGGCAGTAGAATATATAAAACGCAAATATATCTATATGCCAGAGCATCCGGAAAAAGTATGGCTGGATGAATTTGTCAGTTACTGCAAAGATGGAGAATAAACAGGACAAACTGGAAATAGGAGGAAAAAATGCTGAATCATAAAACAATTCTGGTAACAGGCGGCACCGGATCTTTCGGGCATCATTTTGTAGATTATGTCCAAAAGCACTACGAGCCAAAAAAAATCATTATTTATTCCAGAGACGAATACAAGCAGTTTACAATGGAGCATGCCTATAAAGAACGTGCGGATAATCTGCGCTTTTTTATCGGGGATGTGAGGGATGAGGCCAGACTGCGCATGGCCATGCGCGGGGCTGATTACGTCATTCATGCGGCTGCACTCAAACAGGTTCCGGCATGTGAATATAATCCAAATGAAGCGGTAAAGACAAATGTAAACGGTGCGCTCAACGTGATTAATGCTGCGTTAGATGCAAAAGTAAAAAAAGTCATCGCACTCTCTACCGACAAAGCGGTAAATCCGGTCAATCTGTACGGAGGTACCAAGCTGGTATCGGACAAGCTGTTTTGTGCGGCAAATGCCTATAGCGGGGCAGACGGCACCAGATTTGCGGTCGTCCGTTATGGAAATGTGGCCGGGAGCCGGGGTTCGGTAATCCCGTTTTTCAAAAATATCATCCAGCAGGGGGAAACGCAGCTGCCGATTACGGATTACCGCATGACAAGATTCTGGATCAGCCTGGAGCAGGGAGTGGAGCTTGTCATTAAAGCGCTGGAGGAAGCACGTGGCGGAGAGACGTTTATATCCAAAATACCGTCGTTTAAAATCACGGATCTTGCACAGGCGATGCTGCCGGGCTGTTCCATGCCGGAAGTGGGGATCCGGGAAGGGGAAAAGCTGCATGAAGTCATGGTGACAGAGGAAGATTCACCGCATACATATGAATATGAGAATCACTATATTATTTATCCGCACTATAACTGGTGGGGAAAACAGGATGTGATTCCTGGAGGAAAGCCAGTGAAACAGGGATTTGTTTATAGCTCCGGTACCAATACGGAGTGGCTTGGAGTAGAGGAATTAAAAGAGAAGCTTGTGACGGATGTAGAAAACCAGCAGTAAACGGAGGATGGCAGCAGTGATGGAACAACTGGCAGTAAACGGAGGATGTCCTGTGCGTAAGGAGCGTCTGTTTTATGGAAGGCAGTGGATTGATGAGGAAGATATCAGGGCTGTCTGTAAGGTACTGGAGGGGGACTTTATTACCTGCGGGCCGACAGTGCCAAAGCTGGAACATGTGATGACAGCTTATACGGGTGCGGATTATGCGGCAGCAGTTTCCAGCGGTACGGCGGCGCTGCACTGTGCCTGTATCGCAGCGGGCATCGGCGCAGGAGATGAAGTGATTACGACGCCGCTTACGTTTGCGGCAAGTGCAAACTGTGCATTGTATTGCGGCGCAAAGCCTGTATTTGCAGATATTGACCCGGTTACCTATACGATTGATCCCAAAAGCATTCTGGCACATGTTACGGAAAAAACAAAAGCTGTGGTAGCGGTGGATTATATGGGGCAGGCAGTGAAGCTTCGCGAAATCCGCGCAATTTGTGACAAATATCATCTGACTTTAATCGAAGACGCGGCGCATTCCATCGGGACGTCATATTGCGGCAGGCCGGTAGGAAGTCTGGCAGACATGACCTGCTTTTCTTTTCATCCGGTAAAGACAGTGACGTCCGGGGAAGGCGGGATGGTGACAACCAATGACAGGACATTGTATGAAAATCTGCTGTCTGCGCGTGCGCATGGAATTGTCCGCGATCCATCGCGGATGGAATCAGATAGTGCAGAGGGACCGTGGTATTATGAGCAGACGTCACTCGGATATAACTACCGCATGACGGATTTTCAGGCAGCACTGCTGATCAGCCAGATGAAGAAGCTGGATGGGTAAACAGAAGCAGCGGTTTTCCTTTGAAATCTTTCACTTTCTTTGTAT
>CANTHI010000317.1 GCA_947653505.1 uncultured Eubacterium sp. | reverse complement strand
GATGTCGTCTGCCAGCTTTCCAAAATCTGCCTCGTCACATTCTTCTTCGGTCAGTACGCCTTCCTCAATCAATGCTTCCAGACTGATAAAGTAAGGGTTGCCGGCAAAGGTGGAGAAGGACTGGTACGGGGAATCGCCGTAGCTGGTCGGACCAAGCGGCAGAATCTGCCAGTAAGTCTGTCCGGCCTTTTTCAGCCAGTCTGTAAAATCATAAGCGCTTTTGGAAAAGCAGCCGATGCCGTATTTTGACGGCAGGCTTGTAATCGGGAGTAATATTCCCGCTGCTCGGTTCATAGACAAATCCTCCTTTATGCTATGGGGCAGACGGAGTAGTGGTGCTGATCACAACTCCATAATGATCAGACACCTCCGGCCCGTTTCCTCCATTAAATATGACGCTGGAACTTTGCACGGCTACTGGATTGCTGCACCAGATATGGTCCATTCGCATTCCGTCCGGCATCGTTTCACTATCTGTAAAAGAGCGCCAGCCGTCTATACAGCCTTTTACGGTAATGCCGCTGTCTTTTTGTCCTGCCAGATGATACGTATCGTGCCAGCCGCTTTCCCGGATACAGTCATATCCCTGTCCGTGAAACTGTGCAGGACTGTTAAAGTCTCCCATCAGCCAGATGTCTGCGTCTGCGGTCTTTTTTTCTTTCAGATGGGCATGCAGCCGTTTCCACTGCGCCGCGAACGGCTCTTCCTCATCCTGCCACCAGCCCATATGGACCGTATAAAACCAGTCATCACATCCGACTGCCTGAATACCAAGCGCTTTGCGTGTCTTCCAGTTTTCGTAATCCTGACAGCTGCTGATATAGAAAGCTTCCGCGGTCCGGATGTTTTTCCCTTTGCAAAGCAGCGCCATTCCTTCATCGTATTTTCCATATCCGATTTTTGCGGATACCCACGTCCATGCATAATTTACCCCGCCTGCGCGCAGGCGTCTGACTGCCTGCGCTGCGTGGTTATCTTCCCGTATGGGCGTGGTCCCCTGCGGACATGGGAAAAATCCTTCCAGCAGGTCATCGCCTGCCGCAGGAGCGTTTATGGACTGGTTTACTTCCTGCAGGGCGATGATATCCGGCTGTTCCTGCAGGATGATCTCTGTAAACTGTTCCAGCTTTTTTTCATAATGTTCTTCCTGCAGGCTGTGTGTATTTAATGTTAACAGTTTCATTATCCATTCTCTCCCAATCTTTGTGCACAGAGGTTTTTCTGATTATCACACGTTATATTACAAAATATCATTAATATCAGACTTTAAGACATCTGCCTTCGGGCCGTAAATTGCCTGAATGCCGTTGTCTTTTTTCACAAGTCCGAGTGCGCCTTCTGCTTTCCATGCGGCAGTATCGGCTACTTTCTGAGGATCCTTTACGGTGACACGGAGACGTGTCATGCAGGCGTCTACCAGTGTGATATTTTCGCGTCCGCCTAACAGTGCGATAATGCGTTCCGGCTGGCTGTTGCCGCCGCTGCCGCCTGATTTTGCAGCGCCGGAAGCCGCTTCTTCCTCATTGTCATCCGTATAGTTGCCAAGACGTCCCGGAGTCGCAAAGTTCAGCTTGCCGATCATGACATAGGCAACGACATAACCAATGGCAAAAAAGGCAATACAGCAGATAATGAAGTGGATAATATCCCCGCTCAGTCCGGCTTTTAAGGACATTGGCACACGGGTTAAAAATTCCAGATTTCCAAACGAGTGCAGCCGTAAGTCAATCACACCGGCCATTGCAAACGCGCAGCCCTGCAGTACAGCATAGACAACGTATAACGGCAGTGCACAGAACATAAACATAAACTCTAACGGTTCTGTAACGCCTGTTAAAAATACAGCCAGTACGGTAGAGAAGAACATGGATTTGTAATTTTTCTTCTTGTCTTCATCCACCCTGCGGTACATGGCAAGCGCGATACCAAGCAGCAGGCCGGTAGCGCCGATCATCTGTCCGACCTTAAAACGGGCCGGTGTTACGGTTGCCATCAGGTTTTCGTAAGATGCCAGATCACCTGCGTCTTTAAAGTTAATCAGGTCTGTTACCCATGCCAGCCACAGCGGGTCCTGGCCAAATACTTCGGAACCTGCGTTGATACCGGTCTGGATCATATAAGTTCCGCCGAAAGAAGTATAGTTCATCGGAATCGTCAGCATATGATGCAGTCCGAACGGAAGCAGCAGACGTTCCAGCGTACCGTAAATAAACGGTGCAAAGATTGGAGAGGATGTCGATGAATTGGCAATCCATACACCAAAGGAATTGATCCCTGTCTGTACAACCGGCCAGAGTACTGCCATAACCAGAGAAATTACGGTAGAGTATGCAATGACCGCTAACGGTACAAAACGTTTTCCATTAAAGAAGGATAACGCATCCGGCAGCTTGCGGAAGTTATAATATTTGTTGTAGACAACCCCGCCGACAAATCCGGCGATAATACCGACAAACACACCCATGTTCAGCGCCGGAGCTCCCAGGACGGACGTAAAATAGTTTTCCACGAGCATTTCCTGTCCGAATATGGAAGTTACCGTTGCACCAGGCTCGCTTAACATGCTGCTCGTAACGCCAAATGCAGCGCCGGTGATACAGTTAATTAAAATAAAGGAAATAATCGCTGCGAAAGCGCCGCCTGCCCGTTCTTTTGCCCAGGAACCGCCGATGGCAGCCGCGAACAGAATATGCAGGTTGTTGATGATCGCCCAGCCGATATTTTCCATTGTGCTGCCCACCGTCTGAATAGCTGCGATATCCCCGCCAGCCATCTGTACGAGCTTACCGATACTAAGCATCAGTCCGGCAGCAGGCATAACCGCGATAACCGTCATTAATACTTTTCCAAGCTTTTGCAGGAAATCAAAGTTGATGCCTGCTTTTTTCTTTTCCGGCTCAGCTGGCGCAGGATCCGCCGGTTTTGCGGCTGGCGCTGCAGCTGACTGCTTCTGTGCTGGTGCAGGCGCCGCGTCCGCGGTAACTTTTATGGCCGCATCCTGTCCGGCCCTGACTTTGCCGGAGCATGGCTGCATCTGCCTGTCGTCCATGCCGTCGCAGATCAATACCGGAGTAATCAGGTTCAGATTTTTGCTCTTCAAAAAATCAAGATCTGCCTCTGCGACGAGATCCCCCACTTTTACCTGGTCGCCTTCCTGCTTATGTACGGTAAATCCTTCCCCGTTTAAGCCTACGGTCTCCAGGCCAACGTGCACAAGAATGTCCAGACCGTCTTCGGACTGAAAGCCAAATGCATGTTTCGTCGCCGCCACGGTTGCAACCACGCCGTTAACCGGACTGTATACCTTGCCGTCCTCTGGCAGGATCGCGATCCCGTCTCCCAGTGCTTTTTCTGAAAATACCGGATCCGGAACCTGATCAAGTGGAACAATTTCTCCCGTTAAGGGAGCAATGATTGAAATACTGCCCATTGTAAAATCCTCCGTTTCTTTTTCGTATTTAGGAACTATAAGGTATAACAGCTCCTAAGGGTAGTATCAGCTGCGCGTTTTCAAAGGCTGTGCAACGTGTGGAAAAAACATTGCGTGATTTTGCGGCACATTTGCACATCTTTTACGCAAACCACTTAAAATAACTGTACAACATTTATGAGAAAAACGCAATGCAAAATCTGCAATTCACCTAAATTTTTACATTTTGTATACGAATGGCACGGCTATTTTATATAAAATGACGGCTATAGCCAGAGGAACAGTTGACTTTTTCTGATTTTTTTCTATAATATTTTCTAACTAATATTTATAAAATATATTACATTGATCGTCTTTTGTGTTTTACAGATGACTGAACGGGTATCTGAATCAATACATTTATTTTATATAATATAAAAATTTATCTGATATTTAATGCGAAGAATGCAAAGGAAAAAGGAGTATAACTTATGTCTGTTACAATCAAAGATGTTGCTGCACTGGCAGGCGTATCGCCGTCGACAGTATCCAGGACCTGTAAGGACCATCCGTCCATCAGCAGGGAGACAAAGGAAAAGGTCCGCCGCGCGATGGCTGAGCTTGGATACGAGCCGAATATCCAGCCGGCAGATGCCAGTCAGCCGCCGCAGCTGATTGCTGTCATATTGCCGCCGTCATCCAGAGATGTGTACGAAAATGCATTTTATCTGGAGGCGGTCCGGGGCATCAGTCAGTTTTGCAATGGCCGTGAATATATCAGCGCCGTCATTACCGGAAAGGATGACAGTGAAGTCCTAAAAGCTGTCCGCACGCTGGCAAAGGACGAGCGGATGGGCGGTTTTATCGTGCTGTATTCCAAGCAGGATGACGCAGTCGTGGACTATCTGTATAATGAAGGTCTTTTGTACGTGCTGATCGGCAAGGCGAAGCAGTATGCGAACCAGACAGTATATGTGGATAATGACAATGTACTGGCCGGACAGGAAGCGACGGAATATCTGTACCAGCTGGGCCACCGCCGGATTGCCTACGCGGGAAGCTCTTATGTGATGTATTTTAGCGCGGAGCGCAGGGAAGGATATCAGCATGCGCTTGCGGCACACGGTCTTGCTCTGAATCCGGACTACTGTGTGGAAGCGCAAAGACCTGCATTTGATGAAAACGGCCTGTTTGAAAAGCTGCTGGAACGGACCGACCGCCCGACTGCCGTTGTCGCCAGTGACGATATTCTGGCCGTTGCGCTGGAACGGACGTGTATGCGCATGGGACTGTCGGTGCCGGATGATTTATCGATCGTGTCATTTAACAATTCCCTTCTGGCACGGATTACTTCCCCGCAGCTTACGTCCGTGGATGTAAATTCTTACCAGCTTGGGATGGAGGCAGCCTCCCAGCTGATTAACCATATCGAAAATCCGAATCTGCTGGCTACAAAGATTATTGTACCGCATTTTATGGTGGTGCGCGGAAGCTGCCGGGAGATTCAGGCGACTTGTTAACATTTTTGCGCAAAAAGCAGGGGCGTGTCACCATAGGCGCGGACTTAAGCGGGAAATGCAACATTTTACATAAAAATGTTATTTTTTGGCTGCGCGGACGCTGGGAGAGGAAATTTGCCCCGTCTGCTGTGTCCGCT
>CANTHI010000316.1 GCA_947653505.1 uncultured Eubacterium sp. | reverse complement strand
GGATAAATATAATTTATATTAAAGTTATAGAGTAACCTAAGTTTATTTGGCAGTTCCTGACCTGCACAGCTGTCACAGGCTATTGATATACAGTTTCTAACTGATGCAATGGGCTGCCCTAAGTCTTTTACGTATTTCCTGTCCAACTAATTCCGCCAGTACAATCTTTGCCAGATCCCCCGGCAGAAACAAAACGACACAGGCAGACAGCGCATAAGATAACCCGCATTTCATCAATATCATAAACCAGACAGTACCAAATGCATACAATACCACTGTTCCGGCTATGGTACCTGCCATACACCAGATTCTCTTATAGGACAGTTTTTCCATTATCCAGCCACCGACAAATGCCAGAAATATATAACCGGCCAGATAGCCACCTGTCGGGCCAAGCAGCTTTGCAGCACCTCCGGTATATCCTGCAAAAACCGGCACTCCGGCAAAACCAAGAAGCAGATAGATGATACAGCTGATCGTGCCCAGTTTCTTTCCCAGTATGTACATCGACAGATAAATAATCAGTGTCATTAGCGAAACCGGCACCGGACCTACAGGAATCGACAAAGGTCCCAGCAGACACATAAAAGCAGCCATTAGTGCTGTAGCACACAACTGACGGACCGGAAGCATGGAGATTGATTTTTCATTCATATTGTTAACCTCTTCTTTCTTGTGTTTAACTATTAACTGTTTTTATTATAAATGATTTTTGGCATTTGTCAACAGTAATGTCAGAATATGTTAACAATTTTTTTCAGGGTCTTCAGCAATCCGAATCCTTTCCTGCAGATTTGATTCTGCATGCAGAGTGAAGGGAACCCATCCATAGGAGCGTACTTAAACAAAGGATGTAACATATACATTTCATAATATGATATATATTGGCCTCTCAGACGCTGAATGAGGGAACCGGCGTCCGGAAGGCCTGCACTGTTCTGGTTTATCCAGGTTAGGATTTCCTGCATTCTGGAGCGGTCACAGCCATCAGCAGAAAGCTCCCCTCATCCGGCTCTTTCGATTTCCATCTCCGGCACCGGCTCCCGGTGTTCTACCGCTGTAGAAAACACAATCTGCGTCTGTGTCTTCCCATACTTCTGCAGCTTTCCCACAAACTGCTCCAGCGCCTCCGTATTTGGATATACTACCTCCAGCAGCATCGCATAATCTCCGGTAATGCAGTTACACTCAATAACATTTCTGCACCGGCGCATGTGGTCTAAAAATTCCTCTTTCAGCCTGGCATTTACAGCCAGCGTAATAAACGCTTTGATATTGTATCCCATCAGCTCATGATTAATGCTTGCGTGGAAACCGGTAATATAGCCTTCCCGTTCCAGCTTTTCCATTCTGGCTGATGCCGCGGGGGAGGATAGATATACTCTGGCAGCAATATCCTTCAGTGACATTCTTGCATTTTCCTGTAACAGACTGATAATCTGATGATCGATAAAATCTAAGGCACGTTTCATACTGTTTTCCTCCAACATACAAAAAGGCGCTCTGCACCCTGTGCAAAACGCCTTCGTTTTTTAATCTTTTTTATAATATTCTTTATTTTTTTAATTTTACCATAGATTTACAGGATTTGTCCAGTGTCTTTTTTATACAAAAATACCACATTTTTCAATCCGGATTATTAAATTTTACCATAAACGCATAAGTCTTCCTGCTGCAAAATGCCGGATTCTACCTGATATCCACATATCCTGTGAGAAGTCCTGATTCTGTAAATTCACCTGCGCCGCCGGCCGTATCCAGATTTATATAAAGTGTGTCAGACTCTTCCTCTGTCACCAGCCAGCCCATATGTACCGTTACCGTTTCTCCCGCCTTCAGGACCGGGATATAATTATTGTGCCGTTCCCCTCCATGCACATCATAATACTGCATTTCCTCAAATGCTGATAAACCAGTATTCACCGCACGCGTCCATACATCTGCAGCTCCCGGCTGTTCATATTCCTGCTTCATATGCATTGTTCCGTTCTTTTCACTCATCCGCTGCATGGTCCCAAAAAACAGTACATCTGTAAGGTCTGTCTTCGTTGTATTCGTATATTCCACCGTCGCATAGACAAATTTTTGCGGAACCTTTCGCGTTTTTACGACCTCGCTCAGCGTATCCGTATCCCCTTCCCTGATGTAGCGGATTTCTGCCGGACGCAGCCTGCCGCTTTCATCTGTTTCTTTCTGCAGCTCCTCATCGGCAGGTGACGGCAGCAGGCTGAGATCGTCTGTGATTTTTACGTCTGAAACCTTTGCCAGAAGTCCGTTTTGTTTGAGCTTTCCATTCTCATCCGGAGAATAAAGTGAAAAGCTTTCACCAACTACGTGTGTATGCTGCATCTCTTTTTTTGAAGCCATCCCTTTTGAAGTAACTTCTTTTGAAGCTGTCTCTTTTACATCCGCGCCTTCTGCTGCCTGTTGTGTTTTTTTATCTTCTTCGAGTGAACCCAGATAGTCGCTCCAGTCCCATGCATGGACTATATTCTGGTCCGTATGGTCTTTGACCGGTATCAGCTGAATGCCCTCTGCGATCCGGAGCGCTTCTTCTTTCGAAAGATCCGCCCCGATATACATCTGCATGACATAGTGTACATCTGTATATGCTATTTAAATCCTCTGATTAAACGCTGTCTCATCATCAGACAGGTTTGGATATTCCAGATATACGCCCTCATGCCCATTCACCTTTATATCCTCACTGGTACGTACATCGTCATGCAGCATATGGAACGCACTGTCTCCGGTATCCATACGGTAAAATACGATCGATACTCCGCCCTGGGACAGATGGTCCGCATAGCTGTATTTTCCCTCTTCCGTCTGTACCATTCCATCCGGAAGATAGCCGGTCTGCATCGTTACGTCCGGAATTATCCCCGCAGCTCCGGCATCTGCTTTGTCTGCCGATACCGATGAAGCGCCATTCTGACCAGACTTTTCTTTTACAAGCTTTACATCTACGCCATATTTTCCAACCGGTTCCCGCTGCATCCGGTAAATGCTGACTCCTGCAAATACAGTTGTGCTAAACAGCATGACTGCTGCAACGGATGCTGCCAGCGTGCGTCCTGCCCTGTGCTTTGTATATCGGTTTTCTGGTCTTGCCATATGCATCTGTTTTTCTACCTCCTGCTCGATCCTGTTTCTGATTTCTTCCGGCGTATCTGGAAAATCGTTTCTGATATCCTCAAGTCTCATGTCTGTCCTCCATCTTCTATTCTAAAGAACTGTATATATTCCAATTATAGCAGCCTGCTTCCCTGGAACTCCATCCGGCCATTTCATGTACCTGCCGCCGGTTCCAGTTCACTGCGCAGCTTCGCCCTCGCACGTGCCAGGCGGTTCTTGACCGCACTTTGTGTAATGTCCAGAATCTGTGCAGTCTCCCTGACGCTGTATCCTTCCATATAATAGAGCGTAACACAGATTCTGATCTCCGGCGCGAGATGCCCCAGCGCTTCGTACAGGTCACTGTAATCTGTGTGTTCCACTGTCTCCTCACAATGATACTCCTCCAGTGATACGATCCTTTTTTCCCTGCGCATCACACGATAGCATTCATTCATCAGAATCCGGATCAGCCACGTCTTTGCATAAGAGTCCTGCCGGAGTTTATGTATATTTGCAAATGCTTTTACGATTGCTTCCTGTATCGCATCTGCACAGTCTGCATCGTTGCAAAGCAGCGTTTTCGCCACATGGTAAAGCATATCCTCAGAGCGGATAATCAGCTCTCCTAATTGCTCCTTTTTCATATTGTCCTTTCCTGCCGGCCAGCATGTTTTTATTTCTGATCAATTACATAAATTAGATGCCGCAGAAGGCTGATTGGTCTCTGACAAATAAAAAAAATACCTGCCGCCACAGTCCTCAAAATCATCCGGACTGTGACGGCAGGCCAAAGCTTTTTAAATGTGCTCCAGACAGATACCGCTTCATTTTTTGTTTTTCTTTTTGGGAGATTTTGGTGCGGTCAGATCATAGCTCTCCAGAATCATCCTCCGGATATCTTCTTTTGGAACACTGCCATTGAGAATCACCGAATTCCAATGCTCTTTATTCAGATGGTAAGCAGGCACCACCGCATCGAATGCCTGCCGCCAGAAATCCCTCCACTGCGGGTCACACTTTACATTCACCCAGACATTGCCACCTTTGTGAAAGATCCATGCAAATACTTTCCTGTTTTTCTCGTGGCGGATCACACACCAGTTGGGATCATGAAACGGATAGTCCTCGTAGACATGCTCTAATGTCAGACAATAAGCGACTACTTCTTCTTTACTGGTCATTTATGCTCTCCGGATTCTTTTTTTCTTCTGTTCCGCTGCAGTATATCTGAATCGCCCTGCAGGCAAATGCCGCTGTTCCAGCTCCGCCCGCCGCATCGATGTTCTGTGTCATGCTGCCTCCTGCCGCGTACATCGTTCCCAGCGACGCCAGTATTGCATTCGTACATGTATAATAATGACCGCAAATATAATCCTGAAGCTTTTTTACAAGCTGCTGTACGGCTGCGTCCGCAGGATCTGTATCCTTTTTTGCACCTAATTCCGAAAAAACTGCCATCAGTCCGGCCACAATGTTTTTTTCCGCTTCCTTCGTACGCCCTTTTGATTTTTCTTCAAATTCGTGCCAGGCTTTTGTGTTTCCCCAAAATTCTCTGGCCTGCTTTGTATATGCATCGATCTTTTCTGTATCAAATACTGTAAAATCCATATGATTCACTCCTATCGTCTTTATTTTACGGGCAAGGTCAATCAGATTCTGCAGCTGTTCCTTTTTCATCTCCAGCAGCGTAATCTGCTGCTCCAGCGCCTGATCGCGGTCAAAATCAGGGCTGTCCAGAATCTGGCGGATTTCTTTTAATGAAAACTGCAGCTCCTTAAAAAATAAAATACACTGCAGCCGTTCCAAATCCGTATCATCGTACAGCCTGTAACCAGCTTCTGAGACTTCTGCCGGATGAAGAAGTCCGATTTTGTCGTAGTGATGGAGTGCGCGGATACTCACACCTGTCCGGCTGCTTACTTCGTGTACTGTCATCATCTGCTTTTCCCTCTTCT